>DBEZOM010000165.1:0-2519 GCA_048252855.1 Ruminococcus sp. | reverse complement strand
ACATTAGTACTTTTAATAAACTATTTCTCTCACAAATTAGTATGTTTTCGCCGACAAACGCCGTAATTTTTATGCACCCGCGGGGTTTGTGTTCATATTGTTTGTCGAATCGAAGGGAACGAATTTGGTTTACTTTTCCGCTGTACGGTGTTATCATATTATCAACCATTCGGACAGGATCAGCTCCGAAACCACCGTTTTTTCAGCCACCGCAGCGCCGGATACCCCCGATCCGGGCACCGATATTCAAAGCACCGCCGCAAATAGGCTCGGCGGAAAGCGCTTTGCCGACACCGGCACGTCCAAGCGGTAATGTGCAGCGCCGCGGCACCCGAAGCAACCGAAAGGGAGGCAAAAATGAACATGACCGTTTCCGTAAAAGAACGAATACCGAAACAAAGGACCGAAAGGCGCGCCTACGTCACCGAGCGCGCGAGGGAGAGCGATTCGCTGCTCGTCCGCACCGACCGCCCCGGTCTCTCGATGCAGTATAAGCTGATCGCCACCACCGACGCCTCGCTTTCCGACGCCGAAAAACACCTGCGCACCGTCTATTCCGTGCTTATCATCAAGACCGAGCAGGACCTCTTCGGCATTACCGACGAGACGGTTTTCATCTACGATGTCGCCCGTAACCGCGACGCGGCAGACCGCCTGCTTGCCCTCCTCGCCGGCGGCTGCGTCTCGCCCGCTAACGCAAAGGACGTTATCGATGACCTGCTTTGCGAGTGAGCGAGCGGGAAATGCTATATCTGAGTCCAAGTCACAAAGCTCACAAGTCACCAAGCTCACAATAATTTTTGAGTACGATGAGCAATATTTGAGAGAGATAGACAACGGAGATTTTTCTGATCAGCGCGTTTGGCTGTTCACACCGCAGATATTGTTTTTTGATGCTCCGCTGCGTACTGCGGCATCAGCTCGCGCATTCCGCAGCAGACAAAGCTAAATATCTTCTGTGACAATATATAATACAAGGCACAGCAAAAAACACGTATTTTGCATTGATTGCAAACGCCGATGTCCACACTGCAAGGCAGCTTAAATTGAGTATGTTGCTCAAACTGCGGCATAGGAAAGTCCTTCCCGAACCCCTCCCAAAGCTTAGCTTAAATTGAGTATGTTGCTCAAACTGCGGCATAGGGTGTACGAGTCAACCGTGTGTGAAAAAGCTGAGCTTTATACGTGCATTCTCCAAATAAGAAACGCGAGGCATAATGCTTGCCGAGCGTTTCGTACGATAGCTCGTCAAGTCGCTATCGGCTGAGCAGTCATAGGGGGAGATACATAAGAGGGGGAATCGGCGCGGCCATATGCTCGCGTATGCGAGCATCCTTAGCGCCGCCCCCTCTTATGCGCGCTTTTCTTTCCGCCACTTTCTTTTTCGCGTAAAAAGAAAGTGGTAAAAAACGAACAACCGAAATATCTTTCCATATATTTTAACCGCGGCAGCGTAATCAGTCCTTCTTTGACATAAACAAAATAAACCACTATATCACTATATCGCTTTTACAATTACTTTCGACTGCGGCAGCGAGATTTGACTTACTTAATACAAACCACTGTTTTTGCCTGCCTTAAAAATCAGTCTGTTGCCGAGGTAAGATTTCGTGACAATTTTTCTGTCACATCAATTTTTATAGTTACTGCAATTTTCAGTGTGACAGAAAACTCGTCACGAGCTGAGTTTGATAACAGACTCTTTAGTTTCCAACAGCCCCTCCGCTTCGCTGCGCTCAGCACCTCCCCCTACACGGGGGAGGCTTTCACGCGCGGAATCTGCACCTTGCATTATCAGCGTAATTCAATATTATTTTGTTTGTTCGGCTTCGGCTTGCCTACCCACTACACGGGGGAGGCAAACGCGCCCACCGATTTTATATGCATTATCAGCGTAATTCAATATTATTTTGCTTATTCGGCTACGGCTTCGCAGTGTAGTTCCCTTACTTAAGAGGCTTTCACATCCTCAATCTCCACTTGCATTATCAACCATTATCAGCCCATTTTTAATATAAGCAAAATTTCCGATCAGCATGTGTTTGTTAATCACACCTCATCTAATTCAAGCTCCTGCGCAGCAGAATCCCATTTTATCGTCGATAAAAAATTTCTCCGCGCCCATTCACCTGAAAGCACGGAGACTCTTTTCTTTATTCTATTTTCGGTCAATTCGTTTCTTCTCGGTCGGGGTAATATTTTTCCCCGCATACACAAAACCGCTGCTGCCGTGCGCAATTATGCTCCCCTCCGGAGCAAAATACATCCGAATCGTTCTCACAAATTCTTATTGACCGTCAGGGCGATTATCAGGTCAAGATCATCATCAGATGCCGCCTTGTTTCTGCGCAATGCACCGCAGCGGGTGCAGCGATGCGTTATGATATAGCCCTTTTTCGGGTCAGGCTCGGCAAACACCGGTTCAAGAGGTGCGCGGCATTCGGACGCGCGATCACCCGGATTTTCGTCAACATGGAGCGACCAGAGGCAGTATGGGCAATGATTTCTCGAGGTGTAGC
>DBEZOM010000164.1:0-6140 GCA_048252855.1 Ruminococcus sp. | reverse complement strand
CTATTTGGAATCGTTATGCTAGTAAGACTATTACAATTGTTAAAAGCATAATCATCAATGCTTATAAGGCCATCGCCTAATATTATGCTTTCTAATTCTGAGCAATCTTTAAATGCTCCATATCCAATACTAGTAACCTTTTTACCATTTATCGTACTAGGTATAACAACATTTCCACCATTACCCGTATATTTGGTTATTTCGATAGTACCGTCATCAAGAAAATCGTACTCAAAATCGCCATACGTTTCCGCACTCGCAGAAATGTTCACCCCTCTCGCGATAACTCCGCTTTCAGCCGCAGGCAATGCCACCGAACCGAACGTCAGCGACAGCGCCAACAGCGCCGCTAAAAACTTTTTCATAAAAAAACCTCCATCTTATTCTTTAGGGAACAAAATATCCCTTTATAAAATAAGACGGAGAAACGCACAAAAAGTTGTAAACGAAATTATAATAAATTGCAAACATTTTATTTCATAAAATCAGCCTCGTGCTCGATGTCCTCTTTAATGAACATCAGCGCGAAGCATACAAAAAGCAGTGCGCACGACGCCCAGATGAGTTGCCTGCCGATGTGCTGGGCGGCTATTCCGCCTGCACCCGCGCCTAGTATGAACATCAAAATCACGAAAAAATACTGCCCCGACTGCCGCAGAAGCCGCCTCTCGCCAAGCCGCAGATACGCGCTCAGCGACTCCATCGCGCTGCGCATGTTGCCGATACACATCGTACTCGCGTAAGAGTAGCCGTTGACTTTGCGGAACGCCTGCACCTGCATCGCGCATGAACAAGAGGTCAGCGCGTTTGCCAGCGGGTCGAGCGTTTTTGTGACCGGCAGCAGACCCGTGATAAAGAGCAGAAATATCTCGATCGCCGCGATGAGCTGCCGCCAGTGAAAAAGCTTCGAGTTTGAAAACTTCGCCCTAAGCTGTTCCGCGATGAGTACGCCCAGCGCAAACGCCAGTATCGGTATCAGATACCTTATGCCGCCCCTCAAGTCGCCGCTGAAAAAATGCTCGCTCATCAGCACGATGTTGCCCGTCTGCGCGTTGGCGAAAACCTTGTCGCGCACAAAGTACGAGTACGCGTCCTGCAGCCCGCCCGAGATGGTCAGCGCCACCATTACCGAAGTCGCTTCCGACATTTGCTTTTTGCTTTTCATATTCCATCAACTTCCCTATTGACAATTCTTCTAATATATATTATAATTGACATTGCAGGATATGTAAAATATATGTTTGATATATCTGCAATACAAATTTGATATGGAGAAAATATGGATATAAATTACGAATATTACAAGATCTTTTATTACGCAGCCAAATACCGCAGCTTTACTCGCGCCGCAGAAGCGCTTTACAGCAATCAGCCGAACATCACCCGCTCGGTCAGACTGCTGGAAAACGAGCTTGGTGCGAAGCTTTTTGAGCGCTCGAACAAAGGCGTTTCACTGACCGCCGAGGGCGAGCGGCTGTTTGAAAAAATCGCCGCGGCGATGGAGCTGATACAAAAGGGCGAGGAGGAACTGCGTGCCGAGCGCGAGCTGAAGTGCGGCAGTGTGAGCATCGGCGCGAGCGAAACGGCTCTGCACGGTATACTGCTCAGCGTGCTGAACACCTACCGCAAAGAGCACCCGCACATCAAGATAAAGCTTTTCAATCACACGACTCCGCAGGCGATAAACGCGCTCAGCTCGTCGCTTGTTGACATCGCGCTGGTGACCACCCCCGCCGACATTTCCGACGGGCTTACGGCGCACAGCATTCGCAGTTTTCGCGAGATACCCGTTTGCGGCGAAGAGTTTTCCGAGCTGACGAAACGCAAAATAACCCTCGCCGAGCTTGCAGAAATGCCGCTTATCTCGCTCGACAGATCTACCAAAACTTACGAATTTTACAGCGAGCTTTTCCTGCACCACGGTTTAAAATTCTCGCCCGACATCGAAGCTGCGACCGCCGATCAGATACTTCCGCTGGTCAGAAACAATCTTGGCGCGGCGTTTTTGCCCGAACCATTCGCAGTCGGCGGCGGCTTTTGCGAATTGGATATTGCCGAGGAAATACCGCGCCGCGAGATACTGCTCGTCCGCCGCGCGGGCAAGACCCTCTCCCCTGCCGCACAAAAGCTCTGCGATATGCTTATCAGCAACTAAAAAATCGACCCGTTCAAAGCAATGAGCGGGTCGAAATTTTTATCTTTTTAATCCGTATTTCTCGTAAAAATCGGCGATGTCCTGCTCGCTGCGAACAAGCTCTCTGTAAAGCAGTTTTCGCGAAACTGGGTCGAAAAAGCCGATGGTCTTTTCGCCCGTGCAGGTCGAGCTTTCGATCTTCACTTCCATGCCGCGGCACTCTTCGGGGACGGAATGTTTGCGCGGCTTTGAAAAAATGCTCACGTCAGATCACTCCGCGGTGTCGAGCAGCTTTTCGGCTTTCAGCGCGATGGCGCACTCAAGGCGCTTCTTTTCGATGTCGCAGGAAAGCTTGTACGCGTTGTGAATATCGCCGGAGTAGATGTAATTGTTGGCGTTGCATCCGCCGCTGCAATAGAATTTTGCCCAGCATTTGCGGCACTCGGGCTTAGAGTAAACGTGCGCGCGCGCGAAGTCCATCTTCATCGCCGTGTCAAATGTGCCGTCATTCAGCGAGCCCATTTTGTACTCGTCGATGCCCACGAACTGGTGGCAGGGGTAAATATCACCGTCTGGCGAGATAGCGACATACTCGTTGCCGCAGCCGCAGCCACGCAGGCGCTTGATAGCGCAAGGGCCTTGGTCGAGGTCGAGCATGAAGTGGAAGAAGTTGATAAATTTGCCGTTAGCGCGGATCTCCTTGATCTTGTCCGAAAGTTTTTCGTACTCTTCAAAAATTCTCGGCAGATCAGCCGCCGTAAGCGCGTAAGGCTCGGTCGGGTCGGCCATTACAGGCTCGATGGAGATCTGGTCGAAGCCCTCGTTATAAAGACTAAGAATATCCTCGGTGAAGTCCATGTTATATTTGGTGTAAGTTCCGCGAACGTAGTATTCCTTATCGCCGCGCTTTTCTACCAGCTTTTTGAATTTCGGCATAAATAAGTCATAGCTGCCCTTTCCGTCAACGCGCTTTCTCATGCGGTCATTTACGCATTTTCTGCCGTCTACCGAGAGAACAACGTTGTACATTTCCTTATTTATGAAGTCGATCTTGTCGTCGCTGAGAAGCGTGCCATTAGTAGTGATGGTGAAGCGGAAGTTCTTATCATGCAGCTTTTCCTGCTCGCGCGCGTACTCGACTATCTGCTTTACAACGTTGAAATTCATGAGCGGTTCGCCGCCGAAGAAATCAAGCTCGAGGTTGCGGCGGTTAGCGGACTTCTGAATAAGAAAATCAATCGCTTTTTTGCCGGTCTCAAAGTCCATCAGCGTTCTGCCCTTGCCGTAATCGCCCTTGCCCGCGAAGCAGTATTCACAGCGCAGGTTGCAGTCCTGAGCGATAAGCAGGCACATAGCCTTTACGGGCGAAGCGACCGCAGAAAGAGCGTATTTCTCGTAATCGTCCTCAGAGAACAGGATTTTATCCTTATAAAGCGAGTAAAGCTCGGCGTAACACTCGCGCAGATCAGCCTCTGGATACTTGCCGCCCAGTGCTTCGATAGCAGCCTGCGGACATTCCTCAGCGGGCGGGTCGGAAACGTAGTCGAGCAGATCGTAAGTTAGCTCGTCGATAATATGCACACCGCCGCTGTTCACATCGAGCAGAATGTACATTCCGTTCTGTTTAAATTTATGTATCATTTGAAAACCTCCGTTACATCTATGCGCAAAAAATAAAGGGACATTCGGGGAATGTCCCTTTATGTAAAATCAAATCAGATCAAGCGTCTCTTTCGCACTTCTGGTTAGCTACTGTGCAGGAAGTCTTGCAAGCAGACTGGCAGGAAGCCTGACACTTACCGCAGCCGCCCTTTTCAGCAGACTGCTTAAGGTTAGCCTTATTGATCGTTTTGATATGCTTCATAGTTAGTTCCTCCAATGCTTTTTCTTATATTATACCATAATGCGCGGCTTATTTTATTAACATTCTGCTAACTCGTGATAAATATTTTGTCACAACCTAAAACGTCTGCCCGTAGAGTTCACGCCGATGACTCCGCCCGTGCCCGCGCAGACAAGCGTCATGACAAGCTTTGCCGATGCTGAAAAGCCGCCCGCCGTACCAGCGAAGAAGTACGAAAGCACGAATATCACGAGAAACATAAACAGCCCGCAGCAAAGCCCCATCAGCAGACCGTTTCTGCGCCGTCTGCGCGAAGCCGTGTACCCGCCGACGTATGCTCCCACGCAGAGCGCCAGCGATGTCAGCACCGAAAGCACCGGCTCGGAAACATCTATCCTCGTCATTATGAACGAAAACAGCAGCAGACCTATAAACACCAGCGAAAAGCCCGCCAGCGCCGAGAAAAGCATACCCGCCGCGCCCGAAAGCAGGCTTCTGTAACGTTTTTTGCTCCGCATAAGCGCACCTCCATACCGTTTTTGCAAGTATATGCAGGTGCGAGGAAAATTATGCTCGGCGTATGCGTTTGAAAATTTTGCCGAGCCACGCGGCGGTTATGCGCGCGCCGTGCGCCGACATTAGAATGAAGAGCGGCAGGAAATTTATCAGATAGCGCGAGCGCGTTTCCCAGATCAGCAGGAAAAGTGCCAGCCCGAACACCGCCATCTGCACCATAAACATCGGCGTTACTCGCCTTTTGCGAACGCCGTATATGAACGAGATCGACATCAGCGCGAGCATTGAAAGCTGCATCGCTTGGCAGAAGCCGTCAAAGATCCTGCCGCTTGTAAGCATAAATTTTAGCGGTGTGCGGCTAGTATCCTGCAAATGGTGGCCCGAAAAATACTTGCCGTGCGCCCATGTGAAATTCGATTTTTCCACAAGATGGTCGGTGAAAGTGCGCGGCGTGTAGTCCTTGATATGCTGCTCCAATCGCTCAAGGTCGGCGGCTTTTTTCTCCTCGTAGCCCTTATAATGGATAGTGTAGCGAAACTCCTCTTTGTTGAAGCCGCCCTCGTTGACCGCCGACATCATCACCCAGTGAATGGTCGGTATCCTATGGCGCTCGAGCATTTCGCGCGTGCTTATGCCCTGCGCCAAGCCGATATTGAAAACAGCAGAATTGCAAACCAACAGCGCCGCTATCAGCATTGCCGAAACGCCGATAGCTTTGAGCGGTCGAAGTCTGAAAAAGCAGTAGATGACCTCCGCTGCAAGCAATACGCAAAGGCTTCCTTTGAGTGTGTATCCAACGCCCGTTATGACCGCCGCGGCAGCCATCCAGCCGAAGAGCGCGCTGTTCTTTTTAGCGCAAGTACCGCGGATAAAGCAGTAGAGCGCCGAGATAACGAACGGCATCGAAAGCGTGTCGGTGTAAAAAATTGGCGTGTAGAGGTATATCGGCGGAAGTATCGCTGTGAAGATCGCGGAGAACATCTGCGTGCCTTTGTCTTTAAGCACCAGTTTTGCCGTCATGAATGTCATAAATGCCGAAAATTGCAGTAGAACTATGTTGAGTATCTGCGCCGCAAAGCTCGGGACTGTGCCGAATATCAGGTATATTGCCCTGTAAAAGTAAGACAGCAGAAGCAGTATGCCCCAGTTGTTTGGAAAGCGCGTGAAGTATTTTTCCTTGCCGTGCAGACCCGCGTACATATCAGCAAAATTGCCGTCGCGAGCAAAATTCCGCGCCGCCGCGTCAACATAGTAAGCGTCATGAACGGGCTTGTAATTCAGCCGAACTATCAGATAGATCTGGATTGCGAGCATGGCGACACTGCAGACCGCGAACGCCAGGTCGGGCGTAATTATTTTAGAGATCTTTTTTCCATTCGCAATGCGCTTCAGCACGGCATACACGCCGACTAAAGCCGCAAACAATACGACCGCCGACAGCAAATAAGTTACAGCACTGCCACTCATTTGTGCCGACATATCGCCTATCGCGACCACCGCATTAGTGAACGTAAATATTGGAAAAGCTAAAAAGATCACAGAAAAAGCTGTTTTGATCTTAGTTTTCATTTTGTTGTCCTCAAAAGTTTTAGACGGGTTTCATTTCTATATTTAATTCTTCAAAACCCGCGGATTTGTGACTTTTAT
>DBEZOM010000163.1:0-3444 GCA_048252855.1 Ruminococcus sp. | reverse complement strand
AAGTGGTTATACGCATTTATTATAGCATATTTTTCGCGGGATTGCAAGAGGCGAAAAGCATTTTTGCCCGCAAAAATCGTTCACTCGTTCAGACCTTCTCCGCAGTTTTCAGCCCCACCATCACCGAAAACTTCTCCTCAGCGTCGATGACCACGCGCCCATCGTACTTCCCTGCCACGCTTTCGATTATAGACAGCCCCAGCCCGCGACCGCTTCCCTTTGTAGAAGCAAGCTTTTTGCCATTTTTCTTAGCAAGCGAAGCTTTTCCCGCATAGCTGTTAACGCACTTGATAAAGAAATATCCCGCTTCGCTCCACGAACTTAATTCTATCTCACCATCGCGAATATCTCTCGCCGCTTCTAGTGCGTTGTCAAGCAGATTTGAAAAAATACTGCACAAGTCAATATTTTCAATGCCGTCAAGATTTTCACCATTGACGGAAACGGTCAGCTTAACGCCGTTCTCTTCCGCCGCAAGCGATTTAGACAGTATTACCGCGTTTATGACGGGGTTACTACTATAATAAGGTATCTGCGTTTGCTTATATTTCTCCTGTATTTGTTCAAATAATTGCCGACCGTTTTCGCGCGACTCTGGCGAGTCGGGGTCGTTCATCATGACGGAGAGCGTCTGTAAAGTGTTGTTCATATCATGACGAAATTTGCGCATAGAGTAGACAGACTCAGTGAGATTTTCGTAATATTCGTACTGCATTTTTTCCAACTGCATCGCTTGATCTAACGACATTTTCAGCTCGGCTTTCTGCTGATTGTCATAAATTGCCTTGATGAAGAGGCCGTCGGTCAAAATCCACGCCGCGCCGACGTAGATCACTACGTGCAGCATTTTTACAGTTTTGCCATACTCGCTCAGGCGGATAAGAAACAGCCCGCAGATGACCATTTGCGCCGCGAGGACGGCGAAAAATTCCCACAGTTTGGTATTCATCTCGATCTTTGATATTTTATTCCATACAAATATGCCAAGGAATGAGAAGATCAGCAGGCTGATAGTCGAGAAAAACCGCACAGGCAGGCTCGGCAGATTGGCGCTGACGTTCTCGAAACTTATGCCGATCGAGAAAAACACCAGCGCGCTGAAAAGTTCGCTGATTATCACGCCCGCGGTAAGCACCAGGTAGCACTTGAACACCCGCGCCCACGAGTCGCGCGAGAAGAGCTTCATCGCCGCGAAAAGCGAGAAGTTCGTCACCAAGATCGTGCCAATATTGGCTTTTTCATGCATATCGAAAACCAGCTTCACGCACAGCAGGGCGCACACCAAAGCGCCGCACGCCAGCAGGCTTTTCACGCTTTTGCGCTTCGGGTTGAGCGAGTGGTGCACCGCGTAGGTGTAGGGAATGCCGGTCAGCGCGGCGTTCAGGGCGTAAAGCAGTGTTTCCATCATTTGCCGCCACCCGCTTTCAAGCCGACAAGCACAGAAAACTTCTCCTCAGCGTCGATAACAACGCGACCATCGTACTTCCCTGCCACGCTTTCGATTATAGACAGCCCCAGCCCGCGACCGCTTCCCTTTGTAGAAGCCAATTTCTTGCCATTCTTTTTCGCAAGACTGGACTTTCCCGCATAGCTGTTCACGCACTTGATAAAGAAATACCCCGCTTCGCTCCACGAACTTAGCTCAATTTCACCATCGCGAATATCCCGCGCGGCTTCAAGGGCGTTGTCCAATAAGTTGGAAAAGATACTACAAAGGTCAATATTTTCAATGCCGTCAAGATTTTCGCCATTAACGGAAACAGTCAACTTCACGCCGTTCTCCTCGGCGGCGAGCGATTTGGACAAGATTACAGCATTGATAACAGGATTGCTACTATAATAAGGTATCTGAGTCTGCTTATATTTTTCCTGCATTTGCTCGAATAATTGCCGACCATTCTCCCGCGATTCGGGCGAATCGGGATCGTTCATCATGACGGAGAGCGTCTGCAAAGTGTTGTTCATATCATGCCTAAATTTACGCATAGAGTAGACAGATTCTGTCAGATTTTCGTAATACTCATACTGCATTTTTTCCAACTGCATAGCTTGGTCAAGTGACATTTTCAGCTCGGCTTTTTGCTGATTGTCGTAGATAGCTTTGATGAAAAAGCCGTCGGTCAGCACCCACGCCGCGCCGACGTAGATGACTACGTTCAGCATTTTCACGCTCTCGCCGTATTCTGTAAGATTTATTATAAATACGCTGCATATTACCATCTGCACGGCGAGCACCGCGAAAAATTCCCAAAGCTTTGTGTTCATTTCTATGTTGGATATTTTGTTCCACACAAAAATGCCGAGGAACATGAAGATATTTACGCTTATGGTTGAGAAAAAGCGCACGCCGGGGCCGGGCAGGCTGTTTACCATACTATCGAAATTCAGACCCATTCCGAAAAACACCAGCGCGCAGAAAAATTCGCTGATTATCATGCCCGTCGTAAGTATCAGATAAAATTTGAAGACCCTCGCCCACGAGTCTTTCGTAAATATCTTCATAGTCGCGAAAAGCGCGAAATTCGTGATAAGTATGCCGGCTAGGGTGGCTTTATACCGCGCGTCGAAGAAAAGCTTTATCCAAAGCATAACGCATATCAGCAGGCTGTATAAAAGCAGGCTTTTCAGCGTTTTTTTCTTCGGCGTAAGCGAGTAGTGCACCGAGTAGGAGTAGGGTATGCAGGTAAGCGCCGAGGTCAGCGCGTAAAATAGCGTTTCCCCCATTTAGATACCCCCTTTGTAGCGGAAGAAATCTTCCATAAAGCTGTCCTTTTTCGTCTTGCCCAAGAAAAGATCTCTGCCGTTTACCATCTTCACCTCGCCTTTCTTTTCGTCTACCGAATGTACGAATTTCAGATTTGCGATGTAGCTGCGGTGGCACTGCGAAAAGCCCGAGGGCAGGCGGTCGGTTATCTCCGAGATCTTAGCGTACACCTCTTCCTCAGCGCCGTCGCGCATATGGAATATCAGCTTGCGCCGCCAGCTTTCTATATACATCACCTCGCGCAGATTTATGCTCACCACGCGGCGGTTTTTGCTGAACTCTATGCACTTCTCCTCAGCCTCTTCGCTGCCCTTTATCAGCAGCGAGAGTATGCGCTCTATCACGGCGCGGTCTATCGGCTTAGTAACGTAGCCGAATGGGCGCAGCGCGGGCGACTGCATAAATATCGCCTGCGAGTAGCGGTCGGCGTAGCCTGTTACGAAAACTATCTTTATTTCAGGCTCCATGCGGCTCACCATATCCGCAAGCTCTATGCCGTTCACGTCCAGCCCCAGCTCTATATCCATAAAGAATATATCGCAGCCTATATGCCCGCTTTGCAGCAGCTCTTCCACCTGCTTCGGCTCTTCAAAGCAGCGGAATGAGGAGTAGCAGCCGTGCTTCTGCAAAAAGCCCTCTATGTAGTTTTTCAGCTCTGCGGTAGCCGCACGGTTGTCGTC
>DBEZOM010000162.1:0-6220 GCA_048252855.1 Ruminococcus sp. | reverse complement strand
TTTGCACAAAAGGGGCGGTAATATGGCAGTTGATACAGACCTAGCACTGGAATCATATGTAAGCGAAAGGGCAGGGAAGCTCGAGGGCGTTCGCACTCGCGAGCGTTACGATGAAGCGGCGGAGTTCACGATAACCGAGATAACGATAGATAGCGAAGCGGCGGCGAAACGCCTGCAAAAGCCGCGCGGAACGTACATCACTCTCGAAACGGAAGCGCCGCTTTACGAGTATCACCCGAACTTTTCGGCGCGTTGTGAAGCGCTTGCGCGCGAGCTTGCTAAAGTCTGCAAGGGCGGGAGCACGCTTTTTGTCGGGCTGGGCAACCGCAGGATAACTGCCGACAGCCTTGGCCCACTCGCCGCCGACAGCATTTTCGCGACCCGACATATCAAACGTTTGGCGCGCGAACTTGACACTTCCGAATTGACCGAAACTACCGTGATCTCGCCCGGCGTGATGGCGCAGACGGGCGCGGAATCCTCGGAAATAGCGGCGGCGGTGTGCAGGGAAGTGCGGCCACAGCAGGTGATCGTCTGTGACGCGCTCGCCTGTTCTCAGCCCGCGCACATGGGGCATACTATACAAATAAGCAGCGCAGGCATTGCCCCGGGCAGCGGCGTTGACAACTCCCGCGCCGAGCTTTCGGAAGAGTACCTCGGTGTGCCGACCGTCGCGATAGGCGTACCGACAGTTTCGCGCCTGCTTTTTTCGCACGAGGGCATGGCCGATCTGCTGATAACCCCGAAACCGATCGACAAACTTGCCGCGCAGGCGGGCGCGCTGATCTCCGCGGCGGTAAATCTCTACCTCCACCCGAGCCTTACGGCAGAGGATATTGCGTCACTGATAATGTAAAAATTCAGTTAATTAGTATAATGATTTTTAGGTAATCGTTTTCTGTAAACGTATTCTATGTTCATTTCGTGAGGGTTTCGTTAAAATTACTAAAGAAGCGCTTTGTTTATATTGCAAAATGCCGATTGAAATTGAAACTGGATTTTGGTATAATATTATTAGTTGAAAAGGCTAGTTACGCAATTTTTCTATTTTTTTTAATATTTCTAGGAGGTTTTTTCATCATGAAAGCAATGAAAAGAATTTTTGCAGGCGCACTTGCTCTTACAATGGCGGCTGCAGTTACCGCCTGCGGCAGTTCTAAGGGCAACAGCTCTTCCGATGCCGGCGGAAAAGATCTTACTGACGACCAGAAGAAGCAGGTTGAGGACATCGGTGCTTCTCTCGAGGACGTAGATCTTGCTAATAAGACTATAAAGTGGATGGCTCACTACGACATTAACCCCTCTAAGGGTCAGGTTAAGTCCCCCGCACTCGAGCTTTTTGAGAGCAAGTACGGCGGAAAAGTTGAGTATGTTCAGACTACTTGGGATAAGAGATATGATGACCTTGCTACCGCAGTAATGGGCGGCAACTCACCTGACTTCTTCCCCGCTTCCGATATGGATACCTTCCCTAAGGGCGCTATCAAGGGAATGTTCCAGCCCATCGACGATTATATTGATCTTGATTCTGACCTCTGGTCGAGCACCAAGACCGCTAGCGACTCCTTCATGTTCCAGGGCAACCACTACATAGCTGTTATCGACGTATCGCCTAACTACGTTTGCGTATACAACAAGACCACCATCTCTGAGAACGGTCTTGACGATCCTGCTGAGCTGTTTGCTGATGACAACTGGACTTGGGATACCTTCAGCGATATGTGCAACGACTTCGTTGACCAGGATAACGATAAGTACGCTCTCGATGGCTACTGGTATGTAAAGGCTCTTTCTGAGACCTCCGGTAAGCCTATGATAGGACTTGTTGACGGTAAGCTCGTTAACAATATGTCTGATCCTGACGTAGAAAAGGCTCAGGACTTCATGTACAACCTCGAAAAGAACAACGTAGTATTCGACCGTTCTTCTAACGACTGGAAGACTCGCGGCGACGGCACTACCGGTAACGGCCTTGGTACTTACCAGACTCTGTTTATCCCCGTTGGTCTGTGGGCTATCGAAGCTCCTCTGGAGACCACTGCTCCTTTCGGCGATATGGAAGCGGGCGAGATCATGTTCGTTCCTATGCCTAAGAATCCTGACAGCGATACTTACTATATGTCTTCGCGCGTTGAGGGCTACAACCTCTGTAAGGGTGCTCCTAACCCCGAGGGATTTGCTGTATACATGAACTGCCTCCAGGCTTGCAAGGATAAGGCTGCCAGCATCACTGAGGACACCCTCGTTAACGAGTACAAGTGGAATCAGGATATGCTCGATATGAGAACTAAGGTTTATGAGATGGCTGCTGAGAACCCCGTATTCGACCTGCAGGAGGGTGTATCTGACGAGCTGTCCACCACTATGATGAGCGTATCTCAGGCTACCATGATCACCGGCGGCGGCGCTACCACTTGGACTGCTACCCGCTCCGAGTACGAGAAGGCTGTTGACTACATCATCGAAGAGTGCAACGCTAAGATCGAAGGCTAATCTGAATCGAATAATTTTGATATAAGATAAAAAAGAGCGTCGCGTAAGTGCGGCGCTTTTTTTGCATAGCAATATAAAAGCGGAGTCCGAAAACTCCGCTTGTTTTTACTCTTTGCTCTTTTCTTTCTGCTCGATCATCGAGGTCTTGTCGGAATTGAGCTTGAATTTTATCTCGAAATACTCGCCGTCCTCCAGCTTCGCGCCCTCTTCCTGCGAGGGTCGGTAAACTTTGCAGGTCATGCTGTCGCCCGCTTTCAGACCGCCCATGATCTCCGTCACAACGTCCGTGTCGGTAACAGCCTTCCCGTTCATCTCGGTGATTATGTCGCCGACTTTTAGGTCGGTCTTTGCAACGTTGCAGTCGTCGCTGATCTCCATGACGTAAATGCCCGCCTCGACGTTGTTCAGCTTCGCCGCCTCCGCGCTCACAATGTAGTACGAAATTCCGATGCGCGGCTTGTCGGGAATGTAGCCCTTCTCCATCAGTTCCTCGATTATCGGCTTAGCGGAATTTACAGTAATTGCAAATCCGATGTTGTCGTAGCTTGTCGAAACAAGCTTTGATGAAGTAATGCCGATGACCTGCCCCCACATATTGAAGAGCGGGCCGCCCGAGTTGCCGGGGTTTATCGCCGCGTCGATCTGTATGCACTGCATCGGCGTAGCGCTGTTTTCCGCGTGTATCTGCCTGTTCAGACCCGAAACGATGCCCTTTGTAACGGTGTTTTCGTAGCCCGCAGGCGCGCCCACGGTGATAACTTCGTCGCCCAGCTCGCATTTGTCAGAGTCGGCAAACTGCGCGGGCGTAAGCCCCTCAGCGCCTATCTTTAGCACCGCGATGTCCGTCGAGTCGTCCGAGCCGACTATCTTCGCGGCGTACTGCGTTTTGTCGTACAGCGAAACCGTTATGCCGAAGTCCGAGTCGCTGATAACGTGCGCATTCGTGACGATGTAGCCGTCCTCGGAAATGATTATCCCGCTGCCTTGGCTGGTCGGCACAAGCGCGTTTTTGCTGTAGACCTGTATCTGCACAACGCTCGGCAGCACCGCTTTCGCCGCGCCTGCCGATGTGTACGAGCCGTCGGCATTGTAGTATTTGTCGTCAAGCTCAGGCGTTTCGGCGATGGGAAGCGTGAAATTGACGTTTTCCTTGCCCTTGATGATGTTGCTGAACCACCCCTTGCCGCGCCCCAGAAGCACCGCGTATGTGCATATCGCGAGCATCAGCACTATGGCGCAGATTAAAAAGGGGAGTTTCCTCAGCCGTCCTTTGCCGCTCGCCGCCGCGTCTTTCCAAAAGCCGCTGTCGCCGGGGTCGGGAGGTATGAAGTTGATGTATGTTATCTTGTTGACTTCGGCAGGCTCAGCACTTTCCTCAGCGTTTTCAGCCGTTTCCGCGGCGTCGCCGACCTCGTCAATGATCTCCTCAGTTTGTTCAGTATGGTCGATCTGGTTTTCGTTCTCCAAAATTATCCCACCTTTCGGGTCAGCTTATATCCTTGTTAGGCAGCGAGAACATGAATTCCGTGTATTCGCCCAGCACCGAGCGCACCTGTATCTTTCCGCCGTGCAGCTTGATTATCGAGCGCACGATGTTAAGACCCAGACCCACGCCCGTAGCGTCCATGCCGCGCGATTTGTCTGTTTTGTAAAATCTGTCAAATACCAGCGAAAGCTCTTCCTGCGAAAGTCCCTCGCCGCTGTTTCTGATGTAGATAACGGTCAGATAGCCAACTTCCTCAAAGTGGAAGCTGATATATCCGCCCTTGTCAACGAATTTGATAGCATTTTCCAGCAGATTGTAGATAACTTGGTGGATAAGGTCGTTGTCCGCCCAAAGTCTGTAAATTTTGTCGGTGTCCAGTCCGCGTATCTCTATCTGCTTTTCCTCCAGCCGCTTTTCAAATGTTACAAGTGTATCGACTATCGGGTCGAGCACCGAGAACGACGTGAAATTCGGCTTTAGCTCGCCCGCTTCGATCTTCGCAAGGTTGAGCATCGAGCGTACCAAACGCGTCAGACGGTGCACCTCGGAGGAGATTATTTTCAGGTAGTGCTCCTGCTCCTCGGGCGGTATGGTCTTGTCCAGCATACCGTCAACGAAGCCGCCGATGGAGGTCATAGGCGTGCGCAGCTCGTGCGAAACGTTCGCGATGAAGCTGTTTCGCATCGTGTCGTAGCTTTTCAGCGAAGCCGCCATCTCGTTGAACGCCGAAGCAAGGTCGTTGAACTCGCTCTCCGAATATTCGGGAAGCTGTATGTCAAAGTCGCCGCGGCTTATCTTCTTAGCCGCCGCTGCCATCTCCTTGATAGGCGCGACCATGCGTATAGTCGTGAAATAGATTATTACCGTCGAGATAACAAGCACGATAACGGCAGATATTATAAATATCTCCATTATGTTGCTCGTGTACCCGTTCTTAGATGTCTGCGATTCGATAGCTACTACCAAATATTTCGGCCCGTTGCCCGTAAAATGCTGACCGATAGTCATCACGTTTGTGGCGAAAAGCCCGTTCATATCAGTGTAAACGCAGGTGGGGTCCTGCCCGTATTGGCTGAGAAATTTCTTATCTGCCTTAAAATCCGCCAGACCGCCCATCTCGCTGTCCAGTTCAGAGTGCAGTATTATCTCGCCCTTGCTGTTGAAAAGCAGAATCTTGCTGTCTGAATTTTTAGCATATTCGTTTATACTTATCTGCATGCCGTACGTCCAGTTGTCGGGCGTGTTCTTCATCGTGCGCGCCATGCCGGCAGAGAGGTTCTCCATGTTTTTTTGCAGGGTTATCTCTTTTTCGTTATTAAAGTACCGTGAAGAAATAAGCAGTAATACTGCGCCCAAGCATATGAAGCTTATCAGTATTACTGCTGTACAGATCAAAAAGTATTTAAAGAATATGCTCCGGCGATCAGTCATTATTTTCGTTTACTTCAAATTTGTATCCAACGCCCCAAACGGTCTTGAGCGACCACTGATCGGATACGCCTTCGAGTTTTTCACGAAGTCTTTTTACATGAACGTCGATGGTTCTGGAATCTCCGTAATATTCAAAGCCCCATACTTCGTCAAGAAGCTGATCTCTGGTATATACGCGGTTCGGGTTGGAAGCGAGGTGGAAGAGCAGCTCCAGCTCCTTAGGCGGTGTGTCGAGCACTACGCCGTTAACCTTCAGCTCGTATCTCGTCATGTTTACCGAAAGCTTGTCGTACTTTACTTCCTTGACCTCAGCCTCGCTCGCAGACTGTCCTACGCGGCGGTAAACAGCCTTTATTCTCGCGATAACTTCCTTGGTGTCGAAAGGCTTTACAACGTAGTCATCCGCGCCAAGCTCCAGACCCAGTACTTTATCAAAGGTCTCCTGCTTAGCGGTTATCATGATTATCGGTACGTTCGACTTTTTGCGGATCTCGCGGCATACCTGCCAGCCGTCGATGCCGGGCAGCATGATGTCGAGAAGAATGATGTCGGGTTTCAGCGCGTTGAATTTAACAACAGCCTCTTCGCCGTCGTGCGCAAGTATTACGCCGTAGCCTTCTTTTTCGAGATAAAGACGAAGCAGTTCGCATATATTTTTGTCATCGTCTACTACAAGTACTCTGCCTAATGACATAAAATTCCCTCCTAGAATACAGCGGCATTTGACTAATGATATAGTATCTTTTTCATCGGCCATGCCAATTTTGAATATTTCCTATAATAAATTCTAATTGATAGTTTCATTATAAC
>DBEZOM010000161.1:0-2864 GCA_048252855.1 Ruminococcus sp. | reverse complement strand
GTCTATAACCTTGTAAAGCGCATATTTGAATTCGTAAAACGATTTGCATAGCTTTGTAAGATATTGCTGTGTAGGCATTTCTTTCACCTGTCTTTTTACATATTTACTGTTTATAATAAGCGGCGCACTGATCTTTTTTTAGACCAAGCGCCGCCTACCATACTATATTATACTTTCGTGCCGTGGTTTATGCAAGACCCTTGTCCTCGATGAAGTCGTACAGGCATCTTCTGCCGTTTTCCTTCCATTTAGCGCGGAAGTGGAAGAGGATAACTGTAAGTACCGAGAATATTACTACAAGGCTGCCCATTACTATGCAGCAGGGAAGTATGCTGCCCTTGCCCGCGATAGCTATTCTGAAAGCGTCTACCGTGTAGGTGAAAGGTACAAGCGCGTGTATCTTGCTTACAAATGCGCCCGAGATCTCTACGGGGTAAGTACCTGCCGAGCCTGCGAGCTGTATTACCATGAATATCAGCATGAGGAACGAGCCAACCTTGCCCATAGCTACGTTCATGAAGTACTGTATCGACATGAACGCGATGGAGGCCATGCACGCGACTATTATCGCCTTGCTCCAGCTTGCCGGCGTGAAGCCGCACGCTTTGTGCAGTACGAAGAGCATGAGCACCGCCATTATCTGAGTCAGAACGTGCAGTACCGTAGCCTTAGCCAGCCACCATCTGAATCCTGATTTCAGCTCGCCGTTTACCTTGGTGAGCGGGTACATGATGCAGAATGCCAGCGTGCCTACCCAAAGTCCTACGGACATCATGTAAGGCGCCATAGCGTGGCCGTTGTCGGGAACGTGCGTGTACTCCTGCTTGCTCGATTCTACGGGGGCGGAGAACATATCGTAAGTATCGTCGTTGGTGTTTATGGAAGCTATCTCGTCAGCGCCGTCGGTAAGGCCGCTCTTTAATGTGCCCGTGCCGTCGTAAGCGTCGGATACGCCGTCGCCGAGGTCTTTGCTGCCCTTGTGCAGTTTGGAAGCGCCTTCGGAGATCTGCTCAGCGCCGTCTGTCAGTGCAGCTGCGCCCTTCTTTACGCTAGAGCTGTTCGCGTCAAGCTTCTTGGTGCCGCTGTAAAGCGAGCTTGTGCCGTCGGTAAGCGTCTTTACGCCGCTTGTCAGCGCGCTGGAAAGCTTGCTCACGCCGCTGTCGAGTGTAGCCGCGCCGCTGTTGAGCGCTGCGGAATTTGAATGTATCTTGCTAAGGCCGCTGTTGAGGTCTTTAACGCCTGCGGTGTATGTCTTAGTGCCCGCGCTGAGTTCCTTAGCGCCGCCCGAAAGGGTGCTGAGTCCGCCGTTTATCTGGGTCATGCCCTGAATAAGGCCCATGTCCTCAGCCGTCTTGCCCTGACGGTCGAGAGCGCTCTGAATGCTTACAAGTCCGCCCTCGAGGGTGTTTATAGCCTGCTTAGCGCCGGGAAGTACCTGGTCAGAGCCTTTCTTTATCTTCGCAACGCCGTTCTGCAGCTCGGTGATGCTGTCGCCCATGCCGCTCAGCGAGGAAAGTCCGCCTGCCGCAGTCTTGAGCGTGCCAAGCTGTGTGCCGATGTCTGAAACGTTGCCCGCGCAGGTGCTTATCTCGCCCGCGAGAGCGGAGAAGTTAGCGTCGGTCATTATCTCGGGGTAAGCGGTCGCGAGCGATGTCAGATATGTCTGCATATTCGCGAGGTTTCCGCCCGCCGCCGTAGCGTCAGCACCGATGTTCGTCGCCGATGTGGTTATGCCCGCAGCCGCCGCCGAAACGTCGGGAAGCTCGAGTCCCGAAACGCTAGTGTACAGCTCGTCGATACCGCTTTTCAGCGAATCGCAGCCCGCCGTCAGCGTCGAGAGAGTAGCTTTGTTATCTTTAGAAAGGCTGGTCGCCAGCGAATCTGAGATCTGCTGAAGTCCGCTCTGTACAGCCGTGCCCGCCGCATAAAGCTGCTTTGAGCCGCTGTAAAGCTGCGAAGCGCCGTCGTTTAGCGCCTTGCTGTTTTTGTTCAGTTCAGAAGCGCCCGCCGCAGCCTGGCCAACGCCCGATGTGTAAGAGCTTACGCCCTTTTTCAGGCTCGAAGTACCGTCTTTAAGCTGCGAAACGCCCGAGCTTGCCGAGCTTGAAAGCGTCTTAGCGCCGTCGTCAAGCTTCTTAGCGCCCTCGTTTACCTGAGAAACGCCGTCGGTGTATTCTTTCAGTCCGCTTTCCAGCTCCTCAGAACCTTCCTTAAAGGTAACTGTGCTTTCAGCGAGCTTTTTCAGATTTTTGGTTATCTTCTTGTTGCCCTCTGAGATCTGGCTGAGTCCGTCCTCCAGCTCTCCCGAGCCGTCAGCCGCCGAGCTTAGCGAATCGCCAATGCCCGTAAGCTGGTCGAACACTGTTTCGGAGTAGGTCTTCGTAACTTCTTCCGAAACGCTCGTCTGTATCTTCGTCAGCGCGGTGTCGCTGAGCTTGCTGGCGATGTAGTTTTTGCCGGGGTTTGTCTCATACTCCAGCTCCATCTTCTTAGGCTTTTCGTCCATCAGCGTAGCAGCGTTTGCCGAGAAGTTTTCAGGAATGGTAATTACCATGTAGTAAGTACCGTTTTCCAGACCCTCCTGCGCCGCTTCCGCGTCTACGAAGTTGAACTGCATCTCTTTGTTTTCTTTGAGGTTTTTCACCAGCTCAGTTCCTACGTCAAGCGTAGCGCCCTCGTACTCTACCGACTCGTCTTTATTTACTACCGCTACCGGCAGCTTGTCGATGTTTCCGTATGGGTCCCACATTGAGGCTAGGAACAGACCCGCGTAGATAGTAGGTATCGCGATTATCGCGATGAGAACTATTATCATGAGCGGGTTTTTCAGAATAGATTTCCATTCTGCCCGAATCATGTGAATC
>DBEZOM010000160.1:0-11033 GCA_048252855.1 Ruminococcus sp. | reverse complement strand
ATCTATAAGCAGTACGAAAATTCGTACAGTTATACATTTATTCGAACAGCGCGTTCACGAAATCTTTCGCTACGAAGGGCTGCAAGTCGTCTATCTTTTCGCCGACGGTGACGAGCTTTACGGGTATTTTCAGGTCGTCGGTTATCGTGATGATAATTCCGCCCTTCGCCGTGCCGTCAAGCTTGGTGAGGATTATTCCCGTTATGTCGCAAGCCTCGTTGAAAAGCTTTGCCTGGCTTACGGCGTTCTGACCCGTGGTCGCGTCGAGTGCAAGCAGCACCTCAAGCGAGCAGCCCTCAGCCTGCTCGTGCACTATGCGCGAGATCTTTTTCAGCTCGTTCATGAGGTTTTTCTTATTGTGCAGTCTGCCCGCCGTGTCGCAAAGGACTACGTCAGCGCCGCGAGCCTTAGCCGCCGTGAGGGCGTCAAAAACAACCGCCGCGGGGTCAGAGCCTTCGTTATGCTTGATAATATCGCAGCCCGCGCGCTCAGTCCAAACCTCTAGTTGGTCGATAGCCGCCGCGCGGAAAGTATCGCCCGCCGCTACTATCACGTTCTTGCCCTGCTGTTTCAGCGAGTAGGCAAGCTTGCCGATGGTGGTGGTCTTGCCCGCGCCGTTTACGCCGATAACGAGGATAACGCTGGGGTTTGTAGAGAGGTCGAGCGTTTGGTCATCGCCCATCATCTCTACTATCACGTCTTTCAGCTCGTCTTTTATCAGCAGCGGGTCGGTTATGCCCTTTATCTTAACGCGCTCGCGCAGCATCTCGCAGATCTTTACCGAGGTGTTCACGCCGATGTCGCACATTATCAGCGTTTCCTCCAGCTCCTCAAAAAGTTCCTCGTCTATCTTGGTAAACGAGCCGAGCAGCCGCTCTATTTTGCTCATCATAGAGTCTTTCGTCTTTTTGAGTCCTGCTTTCAGCTTTTCAAAAAATCCCATTAGCCGTTACACTCTCCTTTTTATCTTATTTTGCAGCGGCGGCAGCCGCCGTTTTAGCTTCGTCCATATCCATTTTCAGCAGCTTCGATACGCCGTCCTCCTGCATGGTAACGCCGTAAAGCACGTCTGCTTCCTCCATAGTACCGCGGCGGTGAGTAATGGCTATAAACTGCGTTTTGTCGGTGAATTTGCGCAGGTAAGCCGCGTATTTCGCAACGTTCACGTCGTCCAGCGCCGCCTCTATCTCGTCAAGCAGACAGAAAGGCGAGGGGCGAACGGTGAGTATCGCGAAATATATGCACACCGCTATGAATGCTTTTTCGCCGCCCGAAAGCGCCATAAGGTTCTTTATGACCTTGCCGGGGGGCGCTACGTTTATGTCAATGCCGCATTCCAGCACGTTTTCGGGGTCGGTGAGCGAAAGGCTCGCCTTGCCGCCGCCGAAAAGCTCTACGAATATATCCGAGAAATGCTTGTTTATCCTATCGAAGCTCTCGGTAAATATCGACTTCATGTTTTCCGTCAGGCTTTCGATAAGCTCTTCCAGCTCGCGCTTTGATTTCTGCACGTCGCCCAGCTGAGAGGTCATAAATTCGTACCTCTCGGAAACTTCGGCGTACTCCTCTATCGCCCCGAGGTTGACGCTGCCGAGCGATTTTATCTGCGTTTTCAGCTCGTTTAGGCGTATGCTCGCCGCGGATACGTCCTCGGGCGGCTCGTACTGCTCCGCCGCTTCCGTCCGCGTAAGTCCGTGCTCGTTCCAAAGTTTGCCGACAAGCTTGTCGAACTCGCTCTTTAAATTAGCGTCGCGCTCGCTCAGCCGCGTCATATCGGCGGAAAGCGTTTCGCGCTCGTTCATCTTATTTTTCTGCTCGGCGCGCAGCTTTTCGGCTTCGGCGTTCAGTTCGTACTGTCGGCGGCGGGCAGCGTTTATCTGCTCCTCCAGCGCGGCGGTCTCGTCGCCCGAGCCTGCCGCTTCGTCCGCAATGCGCTGAGTTTCCGCCTTTTTATCGGCAATCGCCTTTTCGCAGGCGGCTATCTCTTCCAGCAGGCGGCTCTCGTCGCCCCTGCCCGCCTCTATCGAATCGTTTATCTGCTTTAGCTGATCTTTGCAGGCTTCTATATCCTTGCTAAGCTCGGCTTCGGCGATCTTCAGCTCTGAAAGCTGCTGCGAAAATTTGGTGCGCTGCTCGGCCGCCGCCGCGTTTTTCTCACGGCTTTGCGAAAGCTCGCTTTCCATTCCGCCGATCTCGCCCTCCAGCTTCTGCATCTCCTGCGCCGCCAGCTGCGACTGCTCTTCCGAATCGTCGAGCAGTTTCTGCTGTTTTTCAAGGCTCTCGTTCAGCTTATCCGCGCCGTTTTTCAGCTCTTCGGCCGCCTGCGAAACGCGCTTTTGCTCCAGCGAATTTCGCAGCATATCGTTCTTTATCTCAGCCGCGCGCGCCCTGCCGCCCTCCAGTTCGGCGGCTAATTTCTGCGCTTCCTGCGAAAGTTTCTCGCAGCGGGTCTTTTGCTCGGCGATGTCTGCCGTCAGCTTTTGCGCGGTGCGTTCAAGCTCGCTGATCTCGTTTTTGCGGGTGAGTATGCCCGCGCTTTTTGAAACGCTTCCGCCCGTGTACGAGCCGCCCGCGTTTACCACCTGACCATCGAGCGTTACTATCTTGAATCTGTAACCGTATTTGCGGGCGATGGCGGAGGCGGCGTCGATGTCCTCGGCCACGGCTACCCTGCCCAGCAAGCTGCGTATCAGCCCTTTGTATCTCTCGTCGCAGGAAACCAGCTCGGCGGCGAGGGCAACGTAGCCGAACTCGCCCTGCGGAGCGTCGTTCAGCAGTCTGCCGTTCACCGAGGTCAGCGGCAGGAAAGTAGCCCTGCCCGCCTTAGCCTCTTTCAGCAGACGTATCGCCCTTTTCGCGCCGTCCTCGTTTTCAACGGCGATGTTTTGCAGCGCCCCGCCCAGCGCCGTTTCCACTGCTGTAGAGTATTCGTCCGGCACGGAGATAAGCTGCGCTATCGAGCCGCAAACGCCCGAGATCCTGCCCGCGGCGGCGGCTTTCATTATAAATTTTACGCTGTAAGAAAAGCCTTCCATAGCGTTTTCGAGGTCGCGGAGAATGCCGAGCCGCTGATTCGCGCCGCGCAGCCTGCTCTCGTCCTCGTTCAGCGCCGCGCCCGCTTCTTTCAGCTTTGCCGATTTCGACTGATACAGCTTCTCAAAGCCCGCCGTGCGGTTGGCAAGCTCGGTCTGCTCGGTAGTCAGCCGCTGCTCGGCGGCGGTGAGTTTTTCCAGTTCGGCGGCGTACATATCAAGCTTTTCGCCGTAGGTCTGCTTCTCCTCGCCCAGTGATTCGAGCGCTTCCGAAGCCGCCGCGGCTGAATTTTTCGCCGTTTCCAGACGAAATGCCGCGTTCGAGCGTTTCAGATAAAGCGCGTTCAGCTCGGCGGATAGCCGCTCGGTCTGCGTAGCCGCCTGCGAAAGATCTTCCGCCGCGCCGCCCAGCGCCTGCTCACATTCCGCCGCCTGCGCCGCCGCTTGTTCACGGTCGTTTTGCAGATCTGCCAGTGCCGCGGTGCGCTCTTCCAAGCGCGTTTGCAGGAAATACCCGCTGCTCTTCGACTGCTCTATGCTGTCGCGAAGCTGAGCGATCTGCGAATTCAGGTGCTCTATATCGTTCTCGATGACGGCCGTTTTAGCCGCCGCCTGAGAATTTCTAAGCTCTATCTCGTGTATCTTTTCGCGGTGCTCCTCGGCCAGTGCGCCCTGCGCCGCCGCGTCGGCAAAGCCTTTTTCTATGCTCTCGTCCAATTCGTCGAGGGTCTGCGAGATCTGCTCGTACTCGGCTTTCTGCGTGCGCAGTTTTTCGGCGAACTGCTTCTGCGCCGCCGTCAGCTCGCTCAGGCGGTTCACCCAAAGCGAAACTTCCAGCTGCGAGCGCTCGTCGTCCAGAAGTTTGAACTGCTTCGCCTTTTCGCACTGCCTTTTCAGCGGGCCGATGCGGTTTTCAAGCTCGGAAAGTATGTCGGTAAGGCGGCTGATGTTGTCCTCGGCGGCAAGCAGCTTGCGCTCGGTTTCCTCCTTGCGGCTGCGGAATTTTGAGATGCCCGCCGCTTCATCGAAGATCTGCCTGCGGTCGCTCGCCTTGCTCGAAACTATCTCGTCGATCTTGCCTTGCCCGATTATCGAGTAGCCGTCTTTGCCCAGACCGGTATCCATAAAAAGCTCGGTAACGTCTTTCAGGCGCACGGCTTTTCCGTTTATCTGATATTCGCTGTCGCCGTTGCGGTAGAGTTTGCGCGATACTGAGACCACCTCGTCCTCGGTCTTTAGCGCGCCGTCGGCGTTGTCGATGGTGATTATCACCTGCGCAAAGCTCGACTTCGGGCGGTGCAGAGTGCCCGAGAATATTACGTCCTCCATGGTCTTTCCGCGCAGGCTTTTTGAGGACTGCTCGCCCAGTACCCAGCGCATGGCGTCGCCAATATTGCTCTTGCCGCTGCCATTCGGCCCTACTACCGCCGAGATGCCCTTATTGAAAGTCAGCTTAGTTTTATCGGGAAAAGATTTGAAGCCTTGCAGCTCCAGCGATCTCAGATACATTCTCAGCGCTCCTTAATCTGCGTTTTCTACCTGCTCTATCTCAAAATGTTCCGCGCCCTCGCGGGGGATAAACTTTACCTGCGTGCCCAGCGTGCGGAGGTATTCGGCGTTGCAGCGCTTGTGGCCCGCCGCACGGCTCATGTGTTTTGGCGGCACGGCTATCACGGCGCTTTTCGGCAGCTTTCCGCCGCCCGCCGCCGTCAGCTCTTTCACCATCTGCCGCAGATACAATCTTCCTTCGCAAAGCTCACGAAATGCGGGGTGGTAAAATCCGCCCAGTTTTTTCGCTTCCACATCGCGGCTGGCGTGCAGCCCCAGTTTTATGACCTCTATGCCGCGCTGCTCGGCGTCGGCAAGAAATTCCGCGCAAAGCTCCACCGCCGTATCGAAGTCGAAAGGCTGATATTCGCCGCTTTTATAAAGCTCGCCCAGCCGCGTGCCCTCGAGTATAACAACGGGGTAGATGCGCACGGTGTCGGGCGAAAGCGCCGCTATCCTGCGCCAAGACCTGCGCTCTTCCTGCGGCGTGCTCTTGTAAAGCCCTACCATCATCTGCAAGCCGAGCTGAAAGCAGCGGCGGCTTTTTATCAGCATAGCCGCGTAAGCCGCGTCCTTAGCCGAATGTCCGCGCTCGTTGGCTTCGAGCACCTCGTCGCTCATCGACTGCGCGCCCAGCTCTATCGCCGTAACGCGGTGTGCCTCGAGAATGTCGAGTATCTCTTCGTCGATGTAATCGGGGCGGGTGGATATGCGTATGCCGCTGAACCTGCCATCGCCGATGAAAGGCTGCGCCGCTTCGAGCAATTCGAGCATATAGCGGCGCGGCACGGCTGTAAAGCTGCCGCCGAAAAAGGCTATCTCGGTATTGGCAGGGTCGCGCACCTCGCTCAGCGCCGCCGTGCATATGCGCTCTACGTCCGCCGCGCGGGGCGGTTTTTCGGTGCTGGTTATCGTGCGCTGGTCGCAGAAAGCGCAGTTGTGCGGGCAGCCTGCGTGCGGCACGAAAATTGATATATTGCTGTGCGCCATTATTCCAGACCCATCAGCCGCAGCGCTTCGTGAGCCGCCGCCTGCTCGGCGTTTTTCTTCGATTTTCCGCTGCCCTCGCCGATGACCATGCCGTTCAGCAGCACCTGCACGTCAAAGTGCTTATCGTGGTCGGGGCCGGACTCGCCTTTCAGAAAATACTCTATCTTCTCTTCGGGATTTCGCTGGATAACTTCCTGCAGCTCGGTCTTGTAATCGTGAAAAGCCTTGCCGCCCGCGGGGGTGATGTCCTTCGGGATAAACGAAAGCACATACTCGCGCGCTTTTTCCATGCCGCCGTCTAAGTATATCGCGGCGATAACGGCTTCAAATGCGTCGGAAACTATCGAGGGGCGCTCTCTGCCGCCCGTCATTTCCTCGCCCTTGCCGAGAAAGATGTGCTCGCCCAGCTTTATGCGCTTTGAGAACTCAAAAAGCGCGTTTTCGCAGACCAGCGAGGCGCGCAGCTTCGTCAGCTCGCCCTCGGGGATATGCGTGAAATGTTTGAATATATAGTCCGACACGGCTATAGAAAGCACCGAGTCGCCCAAAAACTCCAGCCGCTCGTTGCTGCGGCGGGTCTTTTTATTTTCGTTAGCGAATGAGGAGTGCGAAAGCGCCTCGTAAAGCAGGTTCTCGTTCTTGAACTTGTAGCCTATCAGCCGCTGCAGATCCTTCATTTTTTCCTGTTCGTTCATTTAGCAGCTCCTTGCCTTTCCTGACCTTTCCGCTTTCGGGTCAGGCATTTTCCTTTGCTTTTTTCATGTCAGCGAGCGCCGCGGTTATCTCGTCGATAACGCCTGTTTCGGTGAAAAGCTTCGCCTGGCGCACCGCGTTGTATAAAGCCTTAGCGTCAGAGCTTCCGTGCGCTTTTATAACTGGCTTAGCCGTGCCCAGCAGCGGCGCTCCGCCGTACTCGCTGTAATCTACCTTTTTCTTAAATTCCTTTACGCTCGACATTATCATCAGCGCGGCGAGCTTGTTCTTAGTGCCCGCGGTGAAGATATTTTTCAGCTCGCCCGAGAAGAATTTGCCCATGCCCTCGTACAGCTTTAGCATTATGTTGCCCGTAAAGCCGTCGGTAACTACCACGTCGGCGTCGCCGAGCGGCACTTGCCTAGCCTCGATATTTCCGATGAAATTAACGGGCGCTTCGGTAAGCTGGCGGTATGTTTCAAGCTCCAGCTCTCTTCCCTTCGACTCTTCCGAACCAATGTTCGCGAGGGCTACGCGGGGGGTATCTACGCCGAGTATCTTGTTCATGTAAGCCGAGCCCATTATGCCGAACTGCGTCAGCATCTCGGGGCGGCAGTCGGCGTTCGCACCGCTGTCGAGCAGCATCGTGGGCGCGCCTGCGGTGGGCAGTACGGTAGCCAGCGCGGGGCGCTTTATGCCCTTTATCCTGCGTACTATCATGGTAGCGCCTACCACCAGCGCGCCGGTAGAGCCTGCCGAGAGGAATGCGTCGCCCTCGCCGTCAGCCAGCATCTTCATGCCTACCGCCATCGAGCAGTCTTTCTTGCCCTTTACAACGGCGGTCGGCTCTTCGCAAACGTCTATCACGGTATCGGCGTGGCGGATAGCGAGCGCGGAAATATCCAGCCCGTTATTCTTAGCGCAGTCCTTTATCTTCTGCTCGTCGCCGACTAAGGTTATGTCTACCTGAAAATCGTTGTGCGCGTCGATAGCGCCCTTTATGACCTCCAGCGGCGCGTTATCTCCGCCGAAAGCGTCTATTACTATGTTCATATTTATCCTCCAAGCTCGGGCTTTTACAGCTCCGCTATAACAGCGCTCATGTCTGCCAGACCGCGCAGCGCGGCGGCTTCGTAGCGTTTTTTCTTATCCCTTATCTTCTCGCCCAGCGGCGGCAGTATGCCGATATTGCAGCCCATAGGCTGAAATTTCTCTACCGCGGGGTCGCTGATGTACTTGCTCAGCGCGCCGAGCATACTCGTGGCGGGCAGCGTGACGTAAGGCTTGCCCTGCACCGCGCGCGCCATGTTCAGCCCCGCTATGATGCCGCTCGCCGCCGACTCTATGTAGCCCTCTACGCCCGTCATCTGCCCCGCGAAATATATCTCGGGTCGGGTGCGCATAAAGAACTGCTCGCTAAGCAGCTTCGGCGAATCTATAAAAGTATTGCGGTGCATCACGCCGTACCGCAGAAACTCGGCGTTTTCAAGCCCCGGTATCATAGAGAACACGCGCTTCTGCTCGCCGAATTTCAGATTTGTCTGAAAGCCCACGATGTTGTACATACTGCCCTGCGGGTCTTCCGCGCGCAGCTGCACCACCGCGTAGTAGCGCTTGTTGGTTACGGGGTGGTATATGCCAACGGGTTTCAGCGGGCCGTAGCGCATAGTGTCCGCGCCGCGCTTTGCCAGCACCTCTATCGGCATACAGCCCTCGTAGACCTTAAAGCCGTCTTTCGAGAAATGCTCTTTCTCAAAGTCGTGCAGTGGGGCGCTCTCGGCGTTCACCAGCTCGTTATAAAAGCGCTCGTACTCTTCCTTTTCCATCGGGCAGTTGATATAATCCGCCGCTCCCCTGCCGTAGCGAGAGGCGTAAAACGCGCGTTCCATATCTATGCTCTCGAAAGAAACTATCGGCGCTGCCGCATCGTGGAAGTAGAGGTAATCTTCGCCGATAAGCTCGTGTATGCTCTGCGCCAGCGCGTCCGATGTGAGAGGGCCGCTCGCGATTATCGTTCTGCCCTGCGGTATCTCGGTGACCTCGCGCGAAACTATCTCTATCAGCGGGTGCGACTTTATCTTCGCGGTCACGGCGTCGGAAAATGCCTTGCGGTCTACCGCCAGCGCCCCGCCCGCCGATACGCGGCTTGCCTCGGCGCACTGCATCGTCAGCGAGCCTAAGCGGCGCATCTCTTCTTTCAGCATACCCGCCGCCGAGCCTATACGCTCAGCTTTCAGCGAGTTTGAGCACACCAGCTCGGCGAAGCCGCCGTACTTGTGCGCGGGGGTGTATTTTTCGGGCTTCATCTCAAAAAGCCGCACCGGCACGCCCGCCGAGGCAAGCTGCCATGCCGCTTCGCAGCCCGCAAGCCCTGCGCCGACTACGTTTATTTTTTCGTTCACGTTATTCACGTCATTCAGGTCATTCACGCTCATATATCCTTATCGCTTTCGCCGAGGTCTTTCTCGTAGCCGCAGCCCTCTTTGTGGCACACCAGCTTGCCGTTTTTGCCGCCCTTGCGGAAAAGCGTAGAGCCGCACTTGGGGCACTTGTCCTCCATCGGCACGTCCCACGTCATGAAGCGACAGTTCGGGTTGTCCTCGCAGCCGTAATATTTCTTGCCTTTTTTCGATTTTTTCAGCAGCACTTTTTTGCCGCAGTAGGGGCAGTTTCCGCCCGTTTCCTGCACTATGCGCTTAGTAAACGTGCAGTCGGGGAAGCCGGAGCAGGCCATGAATTTGCCGTATCTGCCTATTTTTATCACCATAGGCTTGCCGCAAACTTCGCACACCTGGTCTGTTTCCTCGCAGGGAACTTTCACGCGCTTGCCCTCCATCGCTACCTCGGCTTCCTCAAGCTCGTGCTCAAATTCGCCGTAAAATTCTTTCAGCGTGTCAGTCCACTGCATCTCGCCGTTTTCAACTTTATCGAGGTCGTTTTCCATATTCGCCGTAAATTTCACGTCTACTATCTTGTCAAAATGCTCGCTCATGAGCTGATTGGTAACCTCGCCCAGCACCGAAGGTTTTAGCTGCTTGCCGTCGCGCTCGACGTAATTTCGCGCAAGTATGGTGGTTATCGTCGGCACATAGGTAGATGGTCTGCCGATGCCCGTTTCCTCAAACGCCTTTACGAGCGTGGCTTCGGTGTAGCGCGGGGGCGGCTGAGTGAAATGCTGATTGCCCGAAAGGCTCTTTAGCTGAAGCTCGTCGCCCTTTTTCACCGCCGAAAGGTCGTTTTTCGGCTCGCCGTCGTCATCGCGGCTCTCTTCATACAGCGCAGTAAAGCCGTCAAACTTTACAGAGTAGCCCGTAGCCTTGAAAATGCATCCCGCCGCCTCTATATCTACCGAAACGGTGTTCATTATGCACTTCGCCATCTGGCTGGCTATAAAGCGCTCCCATATCAGCTTGTAAAGCTTGTACTGATCGGCGGTGACGTCGCTGCGCTTTACCATATCGGGGGTAAGCTCGGGGTGGGTGGGGCGGATAGCCTCGTGCGCGTCCTGAGCGTTGCCCTTAGTCTTGTATTTATTCGGCGTTTCGGGAATGTAATCCGCGCCGTATTTTTCCTTTATAAAGTCGTAAGCCTGCGCGCGCGCCTCGTCGGATACACGCTGGCTGTCGGTACGCATATAGGTTATAAGACCCACTGGGCCCATATCCTGTATCTCAAGACCCTCGTAAAGTTCCTGCGCGACTTTCATCGTGCGCCTTGCCTGAAACGAGAGCCTGCGCGAAGCCTCCTGCTGTAAGGTAGAAGTGGTGAAAGGCGCTGCGGGCGATTTTCTGCGCACGCTTTTCTTCACGTTCGCCGCCGTAAACACCGCACCCTCCAGCCGCTCTAGCGCCGCGTCGGTCTGCTCTTTTGAAAGCAGCTCGGGCTTTTTGCCGTCTACCAGTTCCAGTTTTGCGGAGAAAGGCTTTTTAGCGCCCTTTGCGAGAAATTCCGCGTCTACCGACCAATATTCCGTCGATACGAATTTGCGTATCTCCTCCTCGCGGTCGCAGATCATCTTTACCGCTACCGACTGCACTCTTCCTGCGGAAAGTCCGCGGCGTATCTTGCGCCAAAGGAACGGCGAGAGCTTGTAGCCCACTATTCTGTCGAGCACGCGGCGCGCCTGCTGAGCGTCTACCAAGTTCATATCTATCTGCCGCGGGTGCTCCATTCCCGCCTTTATTCCCGAAGCGGTAAGCTCCTTGAAAGTTACGCGGTTGGCGTCGTTGAGGTCAAGCCCCAATATCTGCGCTAAATGCCACGAAATAGCTTCTCCCTCGCGGTCAGGGTCTCCCGCGAGATAAACGTGGTCGCACTTTTTGGCTTTCTTTTTTATCTCTTTGATTATCGGCTCTTTGTCCTTGATATTTATATAATGCGGCTCGAAATTATTTTCGATGTCTACGCCCAGCTTTGATTTCGGCAGGTCGCGCAGGTGTCCGCGCGAGGCTATTACCTCGTAGTCGCCGCTAAGATACCTTTTTATAGTCTTGATTTTTGTAGGTGACTCTACTATTATCAGATTTGACAAGTGTGATTTCTCCTTCCCGAACCCACCTTAACGTTTCAATCTGTAACGTCTGCCCGGCAGCTCTTCTATTACCTTTTTTATCTGCAATGTCATGAGTTCGTTTATAAGAACGCTGACGGGCAGCGAAAGCTTTTCCGCCAGCAGGTTCATATGCAGCTCGCCCTCCTCCAGCGCCTTGCAGATCTCCTGCTGGCGCGGTGAAAGGCCGCTCATATCTATTGTAGCAGAGTTTTCGCTTT
>DBEZOM010000159.1:0-11947 GCA_048252855.1 Ruminococcus sp. | reverse complement strand
CGCTAAAGCAAAGCAGGCAGAGCGGGGAAGTGCCCGCCGCCTGTATCATGTTCAGTTCGCTTAGTCCGCTCAGTCCGCCGTGTAAGCCAGACCCAGCACCGAGAAGTAGCGGTCGTCCTCGCCGTCCGCCATGGTTATCTCTATCTCGTACTCTGCGTTTTTAGCCGACATACCTATGCACTTTGTCTGCGGATTTCCCCAGCCGCTCTTGTCTACTGGGTCGAGGTCGAATTCGTCGTAGATTTCGCCGTCTTTGGTAACGGTTATGTGCGCCTTGCCGTAGTCGCCCCAGTTGTTTTCCTCGTAGATGAGGTATACAAATCTGCCCGTCAGCGTGAATTTCAGCGTGCCGTTTTTATCGCCGTACTTGTGCGTCCAGCCGTCGTTGAAATGCGCGATGGTCGAGCCTTCCTCCCAGTTTTCCATCTCGGGCTTGCAGTTGGTATTGTCAAGCATCTGCGCGCCGTACTCGTGGATAGAGTTTATCGGCTCGGTGGGGTAGGTGTACTCCTCAGCCGTCTGATCCATCACTGTGTCGAAATAGTTGTCGATCATCTCGGCTACCAGCGTGTGGCCGTACTCGTTCGGGTGCGACTGGTCGTCAGAAAAATCCTGCCATACCATCTTGCCGTTATCGAACATATACTTTATCGCGTCGCTGTAAGAGATCATCGGCAGGCCGTAGTACTCGCCCTGCTGCTGCATATATTCCTGACAGGTGTGGCCGTTCTGCGTGCGCGCGAACACCAGCACCACCGCCACGTCGTTTTCAATCAGCGTGCGGATTATCGACTCGTAAGCGCTCTGGAAGTCGCTCTCCATGCCGTCATTTACCGCAAATTCCACGAAGCAGATGTCGGGGTCGGTCGAGAGCACATCTCTTTGCAGGCGCAGTATGCCCAGCTTTGAGGGCGTTCCGCTTATGCCCGCGTTGTTGTAATTTACGTTTTCGTCCGTGCCGAATTTCTCGGCGATGTGGTCGTAGGTCAGCTTAGCCCAGCAGGTATCGGGCGTAGCGCCCACGCCCTCGGTTATCGAGCCGCCGAGGTACGAGATGTTCAGCTTCTCGCCCGCCTGCGCCGCTTTCAGCTTTTCCTGCATCTTGCTGACGTTGCCGTAAGAGGTCAGCGATTTGTTTATCATCGCCGTGTGCCACTCCTCGTCGGTCTCGGGCAGCTTTTCCTCTTCGCTTGAGGTATCGGCCGCGCTCGCGGCGCTTTCGGCAGTGCTTTCCGCCGACTTATCTCCGCAGCCCGTCAGCCCCGCCGCGCAGGTGCTCAGCATCGCCAGAGCCGCCGCAGCCGCTATGATCTTCTTTGCTATCATATAGTTTCCCTTCTCAAAAACTCAGCCCCTCCTCCATATAGCGAAGGAAGGGCTGAATGCTTATCTTTCAGATGTGATCTATGAACCTTACAAGCTTATCAGTTGATAACGCTCTTCTCGGTCTCCTTATCGAAGATATGGATTCTGTTAGGATCAAGAGCAACCTGGATCTCGTCCTGAGGACGTGCGGTAGATCTGGGCGATACTCTTGCGGTCAGAGGAATACCTTCGCAGGTGAGGTACAGGTAGGTCTCTGCACCCATCATTTCGGTTACTTCAACGGTGGTGTTGATAACGCCGGTCTTAGCGTTAGAGATGAACATTTCTTCATCGTGGATGCACTCAGGACGAATACCGAGTACAACTTCGCGGTCTACCAGCGGCTCAAGAGCCTCAGCGTCAGCCTTGCCCTCGGGTACTTCTACGGTGTACTTTACACCTCTGGTGGTCTTGGTATCTTCAGAGCCGAACTCTACGAGATACTTGCCGTCTTTCTTTATCAGCTTAGCGTCGATGAAGTTCATCTGGGGAGATCCGATGAAGCCTGCAACGAACTGGTTTACAGGATACTGATAGAGGTTCTGAGGAGTGTCGATCTGCTGGATGTAACCGTCCTTCATAACTACGATACGGTCACCCATCGTCATAGCCTCGGTCTGGTCATGGGTTACATAGATGAATGTAGTACCCAGCTTCTTATGCAGCTTCGAGATCTCAGTTCTCATCTGCGCACGCAGCTTAGCGTCGAGGTTGGAAAGAGGCTCGTCGAGCAGGAATACCTGAGGCTCACGAACTATTGCACGACCCAGCGCAACACGCTGTCTCTGACCACCCGAAAGAGCCTTAGGCTTTCTGTCGAGCAGGTGAGCGATGTCGAGAACTCTTGCAGCTTCTTCGACCTTCTTAGCTATCTCGTCCTTAGGAACCTTGCGGAGCTTCAGACCGAAAGCCATGTTCTCAAATACGGTCATGTGAGGATACAGAGCGTAGTTCTGGAAAACCATTGCAATATCTCTGTCCTTAGGTGCGATGTCGTTTACGAGTCTGTCGCCGATGTACAGCTCGCCTTCGCTGATCTCTTCAAGACCTGCGATCATACGCAGGGTAGTAGACTTACCGCAGCCGGAAGGGCCAACGAGGATTATGAACTCCTTGTCCTTGATCTCGATGTTAAAGTCGGAAACCGCTATAACGCCGCCGGGGTACTTCTTATAGATCTCTCTTAGTGATACACTTGCCATTTAAATAGGACCTCCCTAATTTTGATTTTGCTTGATTTACATTGATTAAGAATCGGGGCTCAGCCAACTATATGAGCGCCGCGGCAGAGTAAGATCCTGCCATATATAGCGCCATAGCTGCACCCTTTTTGCTATAATAATATCATAACAAATTTTTCATATAGTGACAAGAGTTTTTTTTACTAAACTTTCGCTGCGGTCTTTATAAATATTGACGAAAATTCATAAGAGATTTACATATACTGTCAATCGCCCTCGCGACGGCACAAAAGTTTTTCAACATCTTTGTGCATAAGTTCCAAACAGTCGCCGAGCGGCAAATTTGGGTCTAAATCCAGCCCGCCGATGCTTATCCTCTTTAAATATACCACCCTGTTTCCCACCGCTTCAAACATTCTTTTCACCTGATGAAATTTGCCCTCGTGCAGGGTGAGGGTGCAGGCGTGCAGGTCGTCCTTATCGGCGGAGCACTCGGCGGGCAGGCACACCTCGCCGCCGTCGATAGTTATGCCCTCGGCGAAGAGCGCTTCGCAGGCGGGGTCGTAGGGCTTCTCCAGCCGCACATAGTAGGTCTTGGGTACATGGCGGGAGGGAGCAAGCATATTGTGCGCCAGCTCCCCGTCGTCAGTTATAAGCACGAATCCCTCGGTGTCCTTATCAAGCCTGCCCGCGGGAAAAAGTCCGCGGCGGCGCAGCTCTTCGGGCACAAGCTCCAGCACGGTAGGCGTTCTGCCCGCCCGCGTAGAGCATATGCAGCCCTGCGGCTTGTTGAGCATTATGTATATGTGCTCCTTGTAGCCGACGATCTCGCCGCAGACCTCCACCGTATCGGCGGGGTCTACGTTCATCTCGGGCTTTTTCGCCGCCGCGCCGTTTACCGCCACCTTGCCCGCACGCACCAGCTTTTTAACATCGCTGCGCGAGAGGTCGGTGCGCTGCGATGAAATGTATTTGTCTAACCTCATTATTATATACACGTCCCTTAACGGCAAACGCCTTATTTCTTTTCTGCGCTCATAAGACCCTGCATAAAGCCGTCAAGCTCGGAACAGCTAACGTCGCCGCCGATGAGCCTGCCCTCGCAGCCGATGATGGTGAGGGTCATGCAGTCCTTATGTCCTTTATAATTATACACCGGATACGAATAAATTTCAACCTTTTTTCCTTTATATTTTGTCAGATCAAAGCCCTGCTGCTTCTGAAGCTCGTTGTAAGCGGAGTACACCTCGTCAAATTCGGCGGGTATCTCGGCCGTCTTGTGTTCAGAGGGCTTCTCAGAGGTCTTCCAGCCCAGCTCGGCTATCAGCGTTTGGCGCTGCTGCTCGGTCTTTACGGCGTATGTCTTTCCGCCGCCCGCTGCGCGCACCACGCAGAGCACTATCAGCAGCACCAATGCGGCGCACACTACGGCGGCAGCGGCTATCGCCGCAGTCTTTTTCACTTTCAGAGTCTTTACAAACATAAGTAATCCTACCTTTCGTTCCGTCAGAATTTGCTTTTGCTTGATATATATGCCCCGCGGGCGAGATGTAGAACAAGCGCTGACAAGTTTTCCGCCCTTTTAGCCGTTGTTTAAATGGAATAAAACTCAATTATGTGGTATTGTGCAAAACGAACAAAAATGATACTGCAAATTGATATAAACTTACGATTTTGATTTTTTTGCTTAAAATCTCTTTGACAATTTCAGATTTTGTGGTAAAATAGATTATAGGTAATACTGCGGAAAGCTCTGGGGGCGTCTGTATACAGCGGCGGCTTCGGACGAGTACACCGCCGGTTTGTGAGGGAAGGGATCGGCAGGGAAGCGTAAATTTAAGTATTACAGTTTATTTTATGCGGCTGGGATCGCTCGCCGCGCCCGCAGCCTTTTCGCTTCGGCGTTTCGGCAGCTGTGCGGGCATATACACACGAAAGGGGCAGAAGGATCTTATGTCAAAAATTATTGCGGTAACCTCCGGTAAAGGAGGCACAGGCAAATCTTCTATCAGCGCCTGTCTGGGTTACGCTCTTGCTAAGCAGGGCAACAGAACTCTTATCATCGAGCTGGACTTCGGTCTGAGATGTATGGACATCATGCTCGGTATGCAGGGCAACATCACCTACGATCTGGGCGATGTTCTTGAAGGCACCTGCGACGTTTACAAGGCTACCACCACGGTAAAGCTGGCTTCAAATCTCTCGGTGCTCTGCGCTCCGTCAGACCCGTTCGTACAGCTAAAGGCTGAGGACATAGAGAAGATAACTTCGGAAATGAGAAAATATTTCGAGTACATAATCATCGACACCTCTGCGGGTATCAATAATTCGGTATTCGATATAGTTACAAATTCAGACCTTATCCTTATAGTTACCACGCCCGACCCCGTATGCGTGCGCGACGCCCGCATGATGTCAGACGAATTTTATAAGAGAGGCAACCAGAAACAGCGCCTTGTTATCAATAAGGCTAACAAGAGAATATTCGAGTACGACGATATAGACGACCTCGACGCTATAATAGACACCGTAGGCGTACAGCTTCTCGGCGTTATCCCCGAGGACGCGGCTATCCCGCTGGCTACCGGTAAGGGCGCGCCCCTCTCCTCCAGCTCTATGGGCTTCCTCGCATTCTCGGCTATCTCAAGAAGAATAAAGGGCGAACATATACCGCTTTCGATAAAGGCGTAAAAAACGCCGCAAACATGATCTGTCTTTGGGGGGATTTATTTTGAATATAGCGCTTATCGCTCATGATACAAAAAAAGAACTGATGGTGCAGTTTTGCATAGCATACTGCGGCATACTCAGCAGAAATAATCTCTGCGCTACCGGCACTACCGGCAAGCTGGTGTCTGAAGCTACGGGCTTGAAGATACAGAGATATATGAGCGGAGTGCAGGGCGGCGCTCAGCAGATAGCGGCGCGCATTTCCTGCAACGAGATAGACCTGCTTTTGTTTTTCAGAGATCCTATTTCCGCGAAGCCGCACGAGCCTAACGAGGCTAACCTGCTCAGACTCTGCGACGTGCATAATATACCCGTGGCGACGAATATCGCGACGGCTGAGGCGCTTGTACACGCCCTCGACCGCGGAGATCTTGACTGGAGAAATATAGTAAACCCCGTAGCTCCCGAGCGCTCGTAAGGCGCAAAGAGCACGGCAAAAATCGAATATATGTCACATAAAGGCAGCGACGGAGGAAAGCAGCACAGCGAAAGCCATGCACAGCGAGGACGGTACGGTGAGAGCGTCCGCATAGCGGCGGTGATTATGACGCCTCTAACAGCCTGCGCCTGAACATAAAGGGCGCGCGTAACCTCTGCGTTAAAGAGATGATGAGAGGCGGCGAAAGCTTACGGCTTTTTACGCAACTAGGGTGGTATCACGATCATTCATGCAAATTTTGGTCGTCCCTTTTTGAGGGGGACGGCTGTTTTTGTTTTATAAGGAGAATTATGGATAACGGCAGACCGCTGCGGCTCGCGCAGCTCGATACTTCGGCGATCGACAGCGCGCTTGTGGATAAGCTGCTATTTGAGGGGCTGGAGTACGGCGGCGAGCGGGCGGACATCATAATGGTGCTGGGCAGCCGAAAGGCCTGCGAATACCGCGTTCCGCCGGCGGCAAAGCTGTTTGCGGACGGCGCGGCGGATAAGCTGCTTTTTTGCGGCGGCAGGGTACAGCACACGAAATTCGGCGAGCTGGCAGAGTACCGCTCGATGCTTGCGGCGGCGCAGAAGTTGGGCTTGCCGATGGAGAAGATATTCTGCGAGGAACGCTCTATGAACACCGCCGAGAATTTTGAATTTTCGCGGGAGATACTTGCGCGGCAGATACCCCGCGGCGGCAGCGTGATACTCGTTACCACGGCTTACCATATGCGCAGGGCGATAATGCTCGCGCGGCGGATATTGCCCGAGTACCGCTTTATAGCCGCGCCCGCCGACTGCGGCAGCACCCGCCGCTCAAATTGGCAGCTTACCGAAAAAGGCATAAGCACCGCGCACGCCGAGGCTGAAAAGCTTGCGGAATACGCGCGTAAAGGATATATCGAAAATATCGAGATATGATAAATCACGAAAGGAATTATTATCTATGGCTACATTAAAGGTTCAAAGACCGAAGGGCACGCAGGACGTAGTGCCCTCGCAGATGTACAAGTGGAACACGGTAGAGGGTATCGTGAAAGATACCGCCTCCGCTTACGGCTTCCGCGAGATACGCATACCTACTTTTGAGGACACCGCGCTCTTCGTCCGCTCGGTGGGCGACACTACCGACGTGGTGCAGAAAGAGATGTACAGCGTTACCGCAAAGGGCGACGCCGACTTTACCCTGCGCCCGGAGGGCACGGCGGGCACTATACGCGCGCTGATAGAAAACGGCATACTAAACGAAGGTTTTCCGCAGAAAGTTTTCTACGTTCTTTCATGCTTCCGCCACGAGAAACCGCAGGCGGGCAGACTGCGCGAGTTCCACCAGTTCGGCGTAGAGATGGCGGGCACTAAAGACCCCCGCGCCGACGCCGAGGTCATCTCCCTCGCAAAGTCGATAATCGACGCGGCGGGTCTGCGCGGGATAAAGCTTTTTATCAACTCGATAGGCTGTCCCGAATGCAGAGCCAAGTACCACGCCGCGCTTAAAGAATACTTCGCGGGCAGAGCCGACGAGCTTTGCGACACCTGCCGCGGCAGACTTGAAAAGAACCCCATGCGCATACTCGACTGCAAGTCGCCCATCTGCTCTGAGATAGCCGAGGGCGCGCCCGTTATCCTCGATTACCTCTGCGACGACTGCCGCGAGCACTTTGAAAAGCTTCAGCAGTACCTCACGGCTATGGATATAAAGTTTGAGATAAATCCGAAGATAGTGCGCGGTCTGGATTATTATACCAAGACGGTGTTTGAATTTGTAACTACCGACATCGGCGCGCAGGGCACTGTTTGCGGCGGCGGCAGATACGACGGACTTATAGAAACTCTCAGCGGCAAGCCCTGCCCCGCCCTCGGCTTCGGCATGGGTCTTGAAAGACTGATACTCACTATGGAAAAGCAGGGGCTCGACTTCGCGGCGGAGGACACCTGCGATATTTACATCGCCTCTATGGGCGAGGCGGCTTCCGTAAAGGCTATGCAGATGTGCGCCGAGCTGCGCGCCGACGGCGTTTCGGCCGAGTGCGACGTGGTAGGCAGAGGTCTGAAAGCGCAGATGAAGTACGCCGATAAGCTGGGCGCGAAATTCTCGGTAGTTCTCGGCGACAGCGAGCTTGAGAGCCAGACCGCCGAGCTGAAAAATATGCAGACGGGCGAAAAGGTAACTCTGCCGATAGACGAGCGCTTTAAGGCGGCTTTCAACGCTATGCTCATCTCGCATATGCTCGCCGCCGAGGAGATAGAAGAGCCGTTTGACGAGCTTGAAAGCGGCGACATTACCGACTAACGAAAGGAAATCACAAATTATGGCTAAAGAAAGATGCGCCATCTGCGGAAATATACCGCTGGTGCAGATACACAATCCGCAGGAGTATATGCTCTGCCTGGATTCATTCATGAGAATGGTCAATGCGGGCGACCTCACGATAGTTTACCAGACCTGCCCCCTCGACGAGGTCATAAAGGACGGCAAATTTTATCAGCAGAAGCTTTTCCACCAGTTCAAGTGCCCCGCCTGCGGCTGCATTTACGGTATGTATGTAGACGCTACGCAGGGCGGCGAGATAAAGCAGAACGATAAAGTATTCGTTCCGCAGGAGTACTGAGGGATATGTTTTTTCTGTTGCCTAAAAAGGTATCGCTGGAAACTAAGATGTCTCCCGCCGAGTGCCGCCGCAAGCTGAACCGCGAGCTGATAGACTACACCCGCAAGCCCAGCTTGGTAGCGGCGAGCCAGTTTCTCAAAAAACACCGCCTCGAAAACTGCTACTTCGGCAGCAGCGAGAAGAGCGGAAAGGTAGAGATATTCTACCACCGTGCCAAAAAGCACGACGGCTCTTCCGCAGGATTTTTCGGGCATATCGAGAAAACGGCGGGCGGCTCGCGCATAACGGGCAGCATACGCCGCACCGCTACCGTGTACGTCACGGCGGCGCTCTGGACAGTTATAACGCTTTTCATAGCGCTGGTGCTCGCCGCGCTGAAAGAGTACAGCGGGGCTGCCTGCACCGCCGCTGTCATGCTGGTAGGTCTTGGGCTGATGCTTTGGGAAGGCTCGGCAGGGTATATACAGACCTACCTTGAAACGTTTCCGCCGATGAAGCCGAAAGAGCCTGAGCTTCCCGACTCTGCGGATAATTCGGACGATACAGACGATTGACGGTCTGCCGCAAATTATAGGGAGAATTTTATATGGATAAATTACGCCGAGCGATGCTTTTTGTTGCAAAAGCTTTGGCGCTCACGGCATTACTGGTGCTCATGGGTACCGGCTGGCTGTTCCTGCTGTTTATACAGGGCGGCGAATTTTCCGGAAACGCCAAAATACCCGTTTACTGGGTGGCGTTTGACATACTGCTTTTCGCCGGCTGCATAGCGCTTTATGTGTTAATAGACGTAACGCTCAGCAAGCTGGGCAGGAAAGCCGACTGTCAGTCGAACCGCCTGAAGCGTGCAAAATACCCGCTTCTGCTGGCGCTTGCTTCCGCCGTGCCGATACTGATATGGGCGGCGGCAGGCCCTGTAAAGGACTTCACCGAAAAGCGGCTGGCTCTTTACCGTTTGGAAAACGCGGACGTGGTCATAGAGTATCAAAACGATCTCGACTACAACGCCGATCTGCTCGGCACGGGTCTGCACCGCAGCACCGCGATAGTAGACCGCAGCGCAAAGCGGGCGACTTTCATTTTCCACGTTGGTTACGATAAAATGAGGTCGTACAAGCTGAAAAAAGGCTTTTCGGCGGAGGGCTTGAAGCTGCAGTTTACTCAGACCATTGGCGACGGCTGGGTATTTTCGACATATTACAGCGGCGATAATGCGTTATGCACCGAAGCCGTTGCCCTTCAAAACCCCGACGGTACGGTTTGGGGCAAAGACATTGGCGGCGAGTGGCTGGACTTCAACGGCACATTGTGCGATGAGCTGAGCGCGATACTCACCGACACCGCGCAGATAGTGCCTTACAGCGAAGCCAATCTTCCGCCATACGCTATGGGCGTAGAGCACAACAGCGTAGTGCCCGACATGGAAAACGGCAGGCTGGGCATAGTTTACGGCGCGGAGAATAACGTGGTGTACTGCAGCAGTTTTACGCTTGATGAAGTAAAGATGATCGGCGGGGTGTATGTGCAGGCAGAAGTGCCGCTGGGCGGCGGCGCGACGCTTTACGCTTACGCAAACAGAAACGATTATGCCGCCGACGGCCGCACCGACGGCATGGCGATACTCACCGCCGAGGGCAGGCTTTACGAATGTGCGGAATACCGCGCGTGGGGCCGCTACGGCTTTGAAAACAGCATTTACGCCGTAAATAACAGCACGCCGAGGGACATCGCTTCGACTGTTTTGACAATAGACAATTAAATCAAAATCAGATAAATATGAAAAGAGGAAAAATTTATGAAGCTTGATTCAATGAAAGGCTTGAAGAGAACGCACTACTGCGCAGAAGTGCCCGATGACGCTACGGAAGCCGTAGTCTGCGGCTTTGCCGACAGGGTGCGCGATATAGGCCACAACATCTTTATCAACCTGCGCGACAGAACTGGCATAGTTCAGCTCGCATTCAACGACGATACCGACAGAGCCGTATTTGAAAAGGCGCAGCAGGTAAAGAGCGAATTTGTGCTGATGGCAAAGGGCACGGTACGCCCTCGCGAGAGCGAGAATACTAAGCTCAAGACGGGTAAGATAGAGATAGCTGTTACCGACCTGCGCATACTTGCAAAGGCTGAAACTACGCCTTTTGAGGTCACCAATTCCGATAAGGTAAACGACGAGCTGAAACTGCGCTACCGCTACCTAGACCTCAGAAACCCCAGACTTCAGAAAAACCTCATCATGCGCCACGAGATAGCTAAGGCGGCGAGAGAGTACTTCTACTCAAACGGCTTCCTCGAGATTGAAACGCCTATGATGATGCGCTCTACTCCCGAGGGTGCGCGCGACTACCTCGTGCCTTCGCGCGTGCACAAGGGCAGCTTTTACGCTCTGCCGCAGTCGCCGCAGATATACAAGCAGCTTCTCATGGTTTCGGGCTACGACCGCTATGTTCAGATAGCCCGCTGCTTCCGCGACGAAGACCTGCGCGCCGACCGCCAGCCCGAATTTACCCAGATAGACCTAGAGATGTCTTTTGTAGACGTTGACGGACTTATCGAGATGGGCGAGGGCTTCTTGAAGCACATCTGCAAGCAGGTGCTGGGCAAGGATATACCCACCCCCCTGCCGCGCATAACTTTTGCCGACGCTATGAACCGCTATGGTTCTGACAAGCCCGACACCCGCTTCGGCATGGAGATACAGAATATCACCGAGGCTGTAAAGGGAATAGAGTTCCCCGTATTTAGAGGTGCGGTAGAAGCGGGCGGAAGCGTTCGCGCGATAGTTGCCGAGGGCGCTGCCGCGACCTACACTCGCAAAGAGATCGACAAGCTTACCGACCACGCAAAGGGTATCGGCGCAAAGGGTCTGGCGTACATTCGCTGGACAGCCGACGGCGCTAACTGCTCTTTCAAGAAATTCCTCGGCGAAGGCGACCTCGAAAAGCTGCTCGCGGCGCTGGGCGCTAAGGAAGGCGACCTAGTGCTGATAGCTGCTGATAAGGACAAGATAGCCCTGCCGGTACTCGGCGCGCTCCGCCTTATCATCGCGAAGAGAATGGATATTATCCCCGCCGACAAGCTGAACTTCCTCGTTATCACCGAAATGCCTTTCTTCGAGTACGACGACGAGAGCGGTAAGTGGCTCGCTATGCACCACCCGTTCACCATGCCGATGGAGGAGTGCCTCGACAGCCTCGACTCCGACCCCGCCTCCGTTCGCGCGCAGGCTTTCGACTTCGTTCTCAATGGCGTTGAGCTTTCCTCCGGCTCTATGCGTATCACCGACTTCGAGCTTCAGCAGAAGATGTTTGAGGCGCTGGGCCTTACCGATGAAGAGATAGCCGCGAAATTCGGCTTCTTAGTAGACGCTTACCGCTACGCCGCGCCCCCTCACGGCGGCATGGGCTTCGGCCTTGACAGACTCGCTATGATGCTCTGCGGCGCAGATTCGCTGAGAGATGTAGTAGCTTTCCCGAAGGTTCAGAACGCAAGCGAGCTTATGAGCGCCTGCCCCGCGCAGGTAGACCCCGAGCAGCTCGCCGAGCTGGGCATAGAGGTCTCGCAGACCGCGCAGGCTGATGATGAATAATTGAACTTTGGTTTAAACTATTGAACAAAAATAAGACCGTCCCTTTGTGC
>DBEZOM010000158.1:0-3724 GCA_048252855.1 Ruminococcus sp. | reverse complement strand
CTCTGTCATACTTTCTGTCATAAAATATCTGGCCTTTCTGTATATTGCTTTACTTTAGTTCAACTATCGTAACGCCGTCCTCGCCCTCGCCGTAAACGCCGCGCCTGCTGCTCTTTACGCTCGGGTGGTGTTTCAGATGTGCGCGCACCGCGTTTTTCAGCACTCCCGTGCCTATGCCGTGTATCACCGTCACTACCGATACGCCCGAGAGCACCGCCTGGTCTATAAAGCTGTCCAGCTCGTAAATGCCCTCGTCGCAGGTGTATCCGCGTATGTCTAGCTCGCGGCTTATCTTTCTCGTGGCCCTGCTCTCTACTCCGCGCGTGGATACCGCGCCTTTCTTTTTCTTCTTGCCGCCGTTCTGCTCGGCAGGCTTGCTTTCGTCCAAGCGCAAGCGTTTTACGTCAACTTTCGTTTTCATAGCGCCCATCTGCACGAAGCATACGCCCTTGCCGTCCGGCTCTGAGAAAACTACGCCCTTTCTGCCCGAGTCCGCAAGGATCACTCTGTCGCCCTTTTTCAGCGCCCTCGGCAGTACATAGTCGTCGTGCTTCTCGGTAACGGGGTTCGCTTCGAGGAACATCTTATTAACGGCCGACTTCTGCTTTCTGCGCGCGTCTATCGCCTTGTCGGTAAAATCAGAGCGCTCTTTTTCGCGCCGCAGTTTATCCAGCTCGTCTATCAGCTCCTGCGACTGCTTTTCCACGTTGCGTACTATCGCGCTCGCCTCTCTGTGCGCCTTTTCAAGCTCGGCTTCCTTGCTCTCTTCAAGCGCCTTTTTCTCCTCGGCGGCCTGCTTTTTCAGCTCATCGGCTTCGCGGCGCAGCTTTTCAGCCTCAGCGCGCTGAGTTTCAAGCTCTTTTCTGGTCTTTTCAAGGCTTTCGAGTATGTTCTCGAACTTCTTGTTCTCTTCTGAAACCAGGCTTTCGGCGTACTCTATTACGCGGTCGGGAACTCCCAGCTTTTTGGATATAGCGAAAGCGTTAGATTTACCCGGCGTGCCGATTATCAGCCTGTACGTCGGCGAGAGGGTGTCTACGTCAAATTCGCAGGCGGCGTTCTCTATCCTCGGCGTATCCAGCGCGTACATTTTCAGCTCTTGATAATGCGTCGTGGTTATGGTAGTAGCGCCTTGGTCTTTTAGCTGTTCTATTATAGATACCGCCAGCGCCGCGCCCTCTACAGGGTCGGTGCCCGAGCCTAACTCGTCCAGCAGTACCAGGCTTCCCGAATCGGCGCGCTCCAGTATCTCCACCATTCCCCGCATATGCGCCGAGAATGTAGAAAGGTTCATCTCTATCGACTGCGAATCGCCTATGTTTACCAGTATGTTGTCGAATATCGAGATCCTGCTTCCGTCCGCGACGGGCACGAGCATTCCGCACATGGTCATCAGCGTCAGCAAGCCTACTGTTTTCAGCAGTACCGTCTTACCGCCCGTGTTAGGGCCGGTTATGATGAGCGTTTCGTAGTCCGTGCCTATGCTTATGTCTATCGGCACTATCTTTTTCTTGTCGATGAGCGGGTGGCGCGCCTTTTTCAGCACTATCACTCTGTCGTCCGAGATCTCGGGCTCGCAGGCGTTCATCTTAGCCGCAAGGTTCGCTTTTGCGAAGTAGAGGTCAAGCTCGCATACCGCGTCGAAGCCTGATACTAGCTGTTCCTTTATCTGCTCGCATTCGTAAGAGAGCGCCTTGATTATTCTGTTTATCTCGTCTATCTCTCTGCCCTCGAGTATCTTTATATCGTTGTTCGCTTCCACCACAGCGGCAGGCTCGATGAATAGGGTAGAGCCGCTCGATGATGTGTCGTGCACAAAGCCCTGTATGCTGTTCTTGTGCTCGCTCTTTACGGGCAAAACGTATCTGCCGTCGCGCACGGTAACTATGTTCTCCTGCAAATACTTGTTCACGTTCGAGGACTTCACCATCTTTTCAAGCGTGTCGCGTATCTTCTGCCCGCAGGCGGTTATCTTGCGGCGTATGGAAGCCAGTTCCGAGCTTGCCTCGTCCGCCAGCTCGTTCTCGTCGATTATAGAAACGTCGAGCTTTTGTTCTAAGTATTTGTTCGGAAAAAGGCTCTCGAAAAGATATTCCAGTTCGGGGCGCTTGTTGTCGGCCTTTTCATACCAGTCAGCCAGCGTGTTTATCTGCGTGAGCAGTTTGCGTATGGCTATCAGCTCAGCCAGCGAGAGCACAGCACCGCCGCCGCAGTGCTTCAGCGCCTGTCCCACGCCGTCCAGTCCGTAAAATATAGGCGTGCCGCAGCGTATCGACATATCCAGCGCCGCCGAAGCTTTGCCCACCTCGCGTTTTACCGTAAATAGGTCGGCAGAGGGTGTTATCTGCATAGCCGCCCGCCTTGCGCGCTCTCCCGTGCACTCCGCCGAAAGCATAGCCAGCACTTTAGGCAGCTCGAGAGAATCGCAGTATTCCTTATTGATATTATTCTCTTTTTCCATCTTCTATTCCTCAGTATTTATAGCATTTTGTAAAATTTCAGCGTGTCGAAGCTCTTGCCGCAGCAGTATTCGCAAAAGCTCTCGGTAAAAGCCGTCAGCCGCCGCTGGTAGACATCGCTTATCTTAAAGCTGAAAAGTCTGTCGTACTCCACCAGCGCGATGTACCTTATTATATGAAAAAGCGTTCTGTCGAAGCATACGTCGTAAAGGCTGTCGGGGTTGGTAACGCAGTCCCCGCACTCTATAAGCCCGCTTTTCAGATTAAAGTGCATCTCGTCCGCTTCCACGGCGTAACAGTGGCAGCAACCTATCAGGTTAGGGCGAAATCCCGTTTCGCAGAGCAGCCGAAATTCAAATATAGACCTCAGCAGCTCGTTATCGTGCTCGCCCTTGTCGAGAAAATACAGCGTGTTCAGCGTAAGCCGCATTACTTCGTTCATGCAGTCGCCCTCGACCGAAGAGTATGTAAGAAGCTCGGCAAAGTAGCAGGCGAGCGCCGTTTTCTTAGCGTCGAGCCGTATGTTGTAAAAAAGCTTCTTAGGCTCGCTGCTGTTGTAAAAATACCTTACGCTGTTGTTCGCTTCGCGCTTTTCGTCCAGTGAAAAAGCCGCATAACAAAAAAGCTGCGTGGAGGAAAGCGACTTCTTGCTTTTACGCCCTCCGCGCACATAAACGTGTATACAGCCCAGCTCTTTTGTAAGCAGCGTTATTGTTTTTCCCGTTTCGCCGGAGTCCCTTTCGCCGATCACCAGCCCGTCAAGATCTACCATCTTCCGCTTCTTTCCTGTATCTTAAATAATCTTCTATCTTGCCGCTTTTCATAAACGCGTTCCAGTATCTTTCCGCCATTCCGCTCGCTTCCTTTCATTAAATAGCATTAGCAGAGCGGCGGCGGATTATCAGCGGTAATTTATGAGAGTCCGAAATTCTTGATAAGCGCTTCCTTATTTCTCCAGCCCTCTTTTACCTTTACCCAAAGGTCGAGGTTCACTTTTATTTGGAAAAATTCTTCCAGATCAGCGCGCGCGTCAGAGCCTATCTTTCTCAGCATAGCTCCGCCCTTGCCTATGACTATGCCCTTGTGCGATTCTCTCTCGCAGTATATCGTAGCCGATATGTCCAGTACAGGCTCGCCCTTTGCGGTGTCGCGCTCGTTAAGAAATTCTATCGTTACCGCTATTCCGTGCGGCACTTCGTCGTTTAGATTGTTAAGCGCCTTTTCGCGTATCATCTCAGCCATCAGCACCTTTTCGGGCTGGTCGG
>DBEZOM010000157.1:0-5201 GCA_048252855.1 Ruminococcus sp. | reverse complement strand
CCTTAGCGAAGGCACGCGACCCCGCCTTTTTATTCCAGCAGAGTGATATTATCGCCTTTTTTGTGATATTTCTCTGCCCAAGATATAGGCTGCGAGCGCCCGACTGCGTAAAAGGTCGGGCGCTTTTTTTGCGTATTTATGCGCGGAAATGCCTGAAAATGAAAGGAGCTGACCAGATGCAACAAATGAAATACTTCGACCTGCTGCCCTCTGCGGCGGAGGCGGAGCTGCTAAAGCGCGGCGTTATGACCGACGAGCTGCTTTACTGCGTGAAAGCCGACCTCGACGGCGAGGGCTGCTACATCGACGTGTACATCACTTTCACGCGCGAAACGCTCTCGGTACTGCGCGGTTACGAGCGGTACGGCAAGCTGAAACGCGGTGCGAAGCGCGCCGAGCTGACGGGCTTTGAAACAGTCGGGTACGATGAATACCCCCTTGCCGACATTGCCGAGATGTACGCCGACCGCCACTACGATTCCGCACGGCTGATGGTGAAGGACAAAAGCGGCGCGGAGTTCCCGATAGCGCGCTTTTCGCTCGGCTTTGCCGACAAATTTGAGAAATTTTCTCAGCGCGTTACGCAGGTAGCGGCGGGCGAAACGCCTGACGATTCGCTGCTTGAGGGGATAAAGACCCACTGCCCCGTCTGCGGCGAGCCTTACCCCGACCCGAACCGTCCCGTTTGTCCGCGGTGCGTGGACAGACGCAGCGTTTTCAAGCGGCTGCTTTCGATATTTAAAGACTTCCGCCGCGCGACTGTCATGATACTGCTCACCATCATAATCAGCAGCATTTTCGCGGTGCTCTCGCCGATATTCGGTTCGCAGATGCTCTACGACGACGTGCTCGCCGAGGGCGGAAAGTACTACGGGCAGATACTCATGATAGTTCTGCTGATAGCGGGTGTAGACCTTGCGGGTATGCTGATACGCATAATCTCGGGCATTATCACCGCAAAGATCGTGCCGGTAGTTACCCACCGCCTGCGCGTGAAGATATTCAGCTCGCTCCAGCGGCTCTCGCTCGACTTTTTCACCGGCAAGCAGACCGGCTCGCTGATGTCGAGAGTAGACCGCGACAGCCAGAACATCTACTGGTTTTTCACCGACATAGTGCCATACGGGCTGACGAACGTCTTTAAGATAGTCGGCATAGCGATAATAATGCTGACCCTCTCGCCGCTGCTCTCGCTGGGAATTATCCTCACCATCACGATGATCGAGATAGTTCAGCACCGCTTTTATAAGAGCCAGCGCAAGCTTTACCGCAAATTTGACGTGGCTACCCGCTCGGCAAACTCAGTGCTTTCCGACGTGATGAACGGCCAGCGCGTGGTGAAAGCCTTCGCCCGCGAGCAGCGCGAGATAGAGCGTTACAGTCTGAAAAATACCGAAGCGTACACTATAAATTCGCGCATAAATCTGCGCATCGCCAATACCATACCCGTGATATGGACGTTTTACCGCGTGGTGAACAAGCTGGTATTTTTCGTCGGCGCGGTAATGGTCATAAAGGGGCACATACTCTTCGGCGCGCTTTCGGCGCTGCTTTCCTACACCGAAATGGCGGTAGACCCGATAAACTTTTTCACATGGATAGGCGACCGCTGGGCGAAGTGCATGGACGCCGCCTCGCGAATGTTTGAGATACTCGACGCCCTGCCCACTGTAAAAGAGGACGAGCACCCCGTGCGGATAGAAAATATGCGCGGCGAGATAGAGCTGAAAAACGTAAGCTTCGAGTACGAAGCGGGCCACCCGATAATCAAAAGCGTATCGCTGAAAGTCGAGGCGGGCAAGATGTACGGAATAGTCGGCAAGACGGGCGCAGGAAAATCGACCATCATAAATCTGATGGCGCGGCTTTACGACGTTACGGGCGACGAAATAACCATCGACGGCGTGCCGATACGCAAGATAGCTTTTGAAGACCTGCGCCGCAATATCGGCATAGTTTCGCAGGAAACCTACCTCTTTATAGGCTCTATCGCGGACAACATTCGCTATGCTGACCACGAAGCGAGCATGGAGGAGGTAATCGAAGCGGCGAAATCGGCGAACGCGCACGAATTTATCACCAAGCTGCCCGATGGCTACAACACGCGCGTAGGCGAGGGCGGAATATCCCTCTCGGGCGGCGAAAAGCAGCGAATATCCATAGCGCGCGCGATAATCCAAAAACCGAACGTGCTGATACTCGACGAAGCGACCGCCGCGATGGACACCCGCACCGAGCGCAAGATACAAGCGGCGATCGACAATCTGAAACAAGGGCGCACGATAATCTCGATAGCCCATAGGCTCTCGACCCTGCGCGACGCGGATATGCTCTGCGTTATCGAAAACGGCGAGCTGAAAGAAAGCGGCACGCACGACGAGCTTATCCGCCGCAAGGGCAAATATTTCGAGCTTTACAAGCTGCAGGCCGAAGCGCTGCAATTCATACAGGAATGAGGGAGATGAGAATATGTCAGAAGAAATGAACACCGCCGAGGTCTACGAGGTGGATAAGCTAACGCTGCTGAACTGCGCGGAGATACATCTGAAAAAAGAGCCGAGCGGCTACCTGACGCTGGAATACGGCGGCAAAACGTACCGCAAGATAGACCCCACGCGGCTGATACCCTTTTACTCAAAAACGCAGTACATCAGCCTGCATTACGAAAACGAGGAGCGCGAATTTCGCGAGGTAGGCGTTATAAAAGACATGGCGGAGCTGCCGCGCGAGCAGTTTGAGCTGCTGAACGGCTACTTAGAGTACAAATATTTCATGCCCGAGATAACGCGCGTTTACTCGATACGCGACAATATGCGCGGCGCGATATTCGTAAAGACCGACACCACGGCGGGCGAAAAGACGATATGCGTTCGCGACTGGTATCAGAATTTCCGACTGCTGAACGGCAGCTATCTTTACGTCAACGACGCCGACGGCAACAAATATTTTTGTCCCGACATCAGCAAGCTTGACAGAAAAAGCTTGCAGGTGCTGGAGATGTTTACCTAATAAAATCTAACGAAAGGGGGTCTGCAAATGGATCTCTGCATATCTGTACCGCAAAACGCGCCGGAAGGCGTGGTGTACTCGCTGCCCGCGGACTTCACCGCCGAGGGCGAAAAGCGCGGCGGCTGCCTTTGCGCTACGCGTGAAAAGCTGCTCATCTACGAAAACGGCGAGCTTGCGCGGGAATACTTGATAAGCGACTTTGCCGAATTTAAAGTAGCGCGCGGCGCGGGAAGCTCTATGGCGCAGGGCGTTGACAAAAGCGGGCAAACGCTGGCTTTCTGCGGGTTTACGCAGGAGAAATTCCTGCGCTTCGCCGAGATGATGAAGCTGCTCGACCACTATGTGCGCACGGGCGAGCTGATAACGGACACGGGCGGCGAAGAACCTAACTGCCCGAAATGCGGTATGCCGCTGGAGGGCGCGAAGGAGTGCATTTACTGCGCGGGCAAGAGCCGCACGCTGCTGCGGCTGATAAAGCGCATCGCCCCGTACAAGAAAATTTTCACGATAGCCGTCATCTGCGCGGTGCTTTCGGAAGCGACATGGGTCATCACGCCGTACATCAACAGACTGATAATCGACCGCTACGTCACCCCGCGGTTTGAGGAGTGGAGCGGCTTCATCGCGCTGGCGGTGACCTCAGTCGGGCTGATACTCATGACGGGCATTTTCGACTTTATCAACATGAAATTCAGCTTTCGCACGGCGCTTGGGCTGGGCAAAGACCTGCGCGAGGAAGTGTTTGAAAAATCGCAAACGCTCTCGATGAGCTCAGTTTCGAAGCGCACGGCGGGCGAGCTGATAAACCGCGTATCCAACGACGCGGCGAAGATAGAGGACTTCATCACGGCAAACGGCAAGGACGCGGTGGTGCAAACGCTCTCGCTAATCATCATCGGCGTGCTGGTATTTTTCATGGACTGGCGGCTGGCGCTCATGACCGTACTGCCCGTGCCGATAGTTTTCGCGATAGTCAACAAGCTTTTCAACGCTATGGCTATTCGCTACACCAAAGTTTGGAAAAACTCGACCCGCCATAGCGAAACTTTGCATGATATACTCAACGGCATACGGGTAGTAAAATCCTACGGCAACGAATGGCGCGAGGTACAGCGCTACTCGGGCTGCTCGGAGGAGTGGGCGAAAAGCTGCACCCGCGCCGAGATAATGTGGTACTTGACGATACCCATTTCGGAATTTATCCTCACCATCGGCAACTTTTTCGTGCTGTATTTCGGCGGACGAATGGTGCTGGGCGAAACTATGTCGCTCGGTCAGCTCATACAGTTCACCACCTACGTCGCTATGCTGTACACGCCGATACGCTGGATGATACAGATACCACGAAATCTGGCTGACGTTTCCGTTTCGGCGGGCAAGGTCTTTGAGATACTGGACGAAGAGAGCGACGTGCGCGACTGCGCCGACCCCGTACAGCTCGACATAAAGGGCGATATTGAGTTCGACGGCGTGTACTTCGGCTACAAATCCTACGACCCCGTGCTGAAAGACATCACCTGCCGCATAAAGCAGGGCGAAATGGTGGGCATAGTCGGTCACTCGGGAGTCGGCAAATCGACCATGATAAACCTTATCCTGCGGCTTTATGACTGCACGCAGGGCGAGATACGCATAGACGGCGTTGACATCAAGCAGATAGACCTGCACAGCCTGCGTTCGCAGGTGGGCGTGGTGCTGCAAGAAACTTTTCTTTTCGACGGCAACGTGCTGGAAAACATCGCCTACGCCAAGCCGAACGCGACCTTTGAGGAGGTCATAAAGGCGGCGAAGATAGCGAACGCGCACGATTTTATAACAAAGCTGCCCGACGGCTACAACACGCGCGTCGGCAACAAAGGCTACCAGCTCTCCGGCGGCGAGCGCCAGCGCATAGCCATCGCGAGGGCGATACTTCACGACCCGAAAATAATAATCCTCGACGAAGCGACAGCCTCGCTCGACACCCAGACCGAGAAGCAGATACAGGAAGCGTTCGGCAAGCTGACGGCGGGCAGGACTACCATCGCGATAGCCCACAGGCTCTCGACGCTGAGCGCTGCGGACAGGCTGATTGTTCTCGACAAAGGGCATTTGGCAGAGTGCGGCACGCACGCCGAGCTTATGAAGCACAAAGGCGTTTACTACAAGCTGGTAATGGCGCAGCGCCCGACCACGAAAATGAAGAAATAAAA
>DBEZOM010000156.1:0-5292 GCA_048252855.1 Ruminococcus sp. | reverse complement strand
GGATAGCGGCTCTTACGGTCGCTGCCGCGCTTACGGCAGGTATGCTGGGCGGATGCGGCAAAAAAGAGAAGAATTATGGTTCCCTGCTGAATAAGGACGACCCTACTACCATTACTATATGGCATTATTACAACGGCGTTCAGCTCATGGGCTTTGACGAAGCGGTGGAGGAATTTAACAACACCGTCGGTCTGGATAAGGGCATAATCGTAGAAGCTTACTCGAAAAACTCTGTTTCCGAGCTTGCGGACAGCGTTGTGGCTTCTGTTAAAAAAGACAGCGGCGCAGACCTGCCGCCCGATATTTTCGCGACGTATGCCGAGACCGCCTACGTTGTAGACCAGCTCGACGGTCTTGCGGATATGAGCAAGTATTTTACAGATAAAGAGCTTGACGAGTACATCGGCGGATATATCGAAGAGGGCGAATATGCGGGCGACGGTTCGCTGAAAATATTCCCGACGGCTAAGAGCACCGAGGTAATGATACTCAACGATACCGACTGGAAAAAATTCGCCGCCGCGACCGGCGTTACCACCGACGACCTCGCCACATGGGAGGGCCTTACCGAGGTGGCAGGCAAGTATTACGACTACACCGACGCCCTCACGCCCGATGTTCCGAACGACGGCAAGGCATTTTTCGGCAGAGATTCGATAGCAAATTACATGAGCATCGGCGCGAAACAGCTCGGCTGCTCATACGTTACGCTCGATAAGGACGGCAACGCCGAGATGAGCGTGGACAAAGCCGCTTTAAAGAAGCTTTGGGAAAACTACTACGTTCCGTATGTGAAGGGCTGGTTCACCGCGCAGGGCAGGTTCCGCAGCGAGGACGCCAAGACGGGCAAGATAATCGCTCTCATTTGCTCCACTACGGGCGCTATGTACACGCCTACCGAGGTAAGCATTGATGACGATAACTCTTACCCGATAGATAATCTGGTGCTGCCCGTACCGAACTTTGAGGGAAAAGATCCCTACATAGTTCAGCAGGGCGCGGGTATGTCGGTACTCAAATCTGACGAAAAGAGCGAGTACGCGAGCGCCGTATTCCTCAAATGGTTCACCGAAAAAGACCGCAATATCAACTTCTCGGCAGAGTCGGGCTACCTGCCTGTAAAGAAGGAAGCCTGCGATTTCAGCGAGATAGAAAAGGTCACCTCTAAGGCGGGCAAAGAGCTTACCGATATTTGCAAAGATACCTTAAAGCTCGCCATCGACGAGATAAACAGCAGCACCCTTTACACCATGCCGCCTTTCAAAAATTCCGCCGATGTGCGCACTTTCTTAGAGAGCCGTATTCAGGACACCGCTCAGAGCGCTTACGACGAAGCTATGGATAAGATAAGCAAGGGCGGCGACAGAGATGAGGTGCTGGCGGAGTACACAAGCGACGCGGCTTTTGACGAATGGTACGATTCTTTCTGCACCGAGCTGCAAAAGATAATAGAGAAGTAAATTTTTTAGGGGCGTAAGATAAATGAAGAGCAGATCTAACAAAAAAGCGGGCAGTACCGCCGATAATAATCAGCGCAGAAGAGGCTACCCCTTTTTTGTAAGGCTGTTCATAACCACGCTAGTGCTTACCGTGCTGCAATTCGGCACGTTTTTGGCTATGCTTTTCGCGAGCGGCGAGTTTTCGTATATAAAAAGGTACGCCTACGACTCCGTTTCCGAAAAGACCGAAAACCGCAAGAACTACGTTGAAAATACTTTGGCGAACAAAATGCCGCTGGTATACGAGGCGGGCAAGGATATTAACGACATAACCGAAAGGGCGCTGCGCTCGAATAACGCGGGCTACGAGGATATAAAGACCGATAAGGCGTTGTGCAAGCAGATACTGCACGACTCGGTAGATACCATATCCACCCTGCTGCGCCGCGGCTTGGTGAACGACGCCTACATAGTGCTTGATACAGGCAGCCTTTACGAAAGCGCCCCGAAGGGCGACGATACTGCCGATACGCTCGCGACGGTGTACCTGCGCGACGTAAACGTATCCGACGGGCCGGACTCTGAGCGCGGAAATGTGTTTCTGGAAGCGGGCAGCGCCGATATAGCTTCGGAATTTGACGTTATGCTCGACTCGGCGTGGACATCGCATTTGCAGCTTTCGGGCGGAGAAAAGGGCAGCTTTGAATTTTACTACAAAACGCTGCGCACCGCCCGCGAGAACCCTAAGATAGATATGGCAGACCTCGGCTGCTGGACGGGCTTTTCCGCAATATCTAAAACGGGCAGAGAGAGTATGCGCTATACCGTGCCACTTGTCGCGGACAGCGGCGAGGTATACGGCGTTATCGGCATAGGCTTGATGGAAAAAACAGTGCTCAGCTATATCCCCGGCAACGACCTGCCGAACGAGCGCTCTTGCTACATTTTGGGCGTGGATATGGATAACGACGGTATTTACGTTCCGCAGCTCAACTCGGGCGCGATATACAAGCGCGTGGTAGGCAACGGCACAGTGATAAGCCGCGAGCACAGCGTCGGCAAAAACGTCTACGACTTCAACACAAAGGGCAGCGTGAGTGTGCCTACCGTGGGCACTATAAAGGACATAAATATCTACAACGCCGATTCGCCGTACAAGTACAACAGGTGGGCGATAATCTCGATCTCCGAAAAGGCGGAGGCGCTGAGCATATACTCTACGCTGGTGCACCTCTTTACCGTATCTTTCGCGATCTCGGCGGCTATAACTATACTTTGTACGATATTCATGAACCGCCACCTCACCGCGCCCGTGCGCAAGATAAGCAGAACGCTGGAGCAAAACCGCAACAGCGATGAGATAATAAACTTCGAGTCCTCGGGCATAATCGAGATCGACAGCCTTACCGACGAGATAAAGCAGCTTCAGATAAACGTAAAGGAGCAGTCCTCGCGCGTATCTAAGATAATCAGCATGGCGGTAGTCGGCATAGGCGCTTTCATGTACGATACCGTGAAGCAGACGGTCTTCATAAGCGAGAGCATGATCTCTACGCTGAGCTGCGATAAGCTGCCCAGCGGCGGCGACTGCACTATACCTTACGCCGAATTTTCGCGGCTGATGGCTGAGATAGACTACAAAAACGATACGAACATAGCGAAGCACTTTGCGGACGTTTACAGCGGCGAGGACGGCGTTATAATAAGCCGCCAGTACCCGCTTACTACCGACGCGGGCGACAAGAAATGGTTCAGCCTGAGCCTGCGCAGGGACGGCGCGAACATACTCGGTCTGGTGCAGGACGTTACCCAGTCGGTGATGGAGATGCAGAAGGTCAAGTACGAGCGCGACTACGACGTTACTACCGGTCTGCTGAACCGCCGCGCTTATCTGCACACGATAGAGAAGATGTTCCGCGAGCCGAAGAAGCTAAAGACCGCGGCATTCCTCATGTTCGATATAGACAATCTGAAATACGTCAACGACACCTACGGCCACGATTTCGGCGACGACTATATAGCGGCTACGGCTAACGTGCTGAAAAACTTCCACTACCACGGCGGCGTGGTAGCGAGAATGTCGGGCGACGAATTCAACGTATTCCTCAGCGGCTTTGATACCAAAGACGAGATACGGCGGATAGTGGCAGAGGTGATAGAGAAGCTGGGCGAGAGCTACTGCATACTCAGCGACGGCACGCACTACAAGCTGCGCGCGAGCGGTGGCATAGCCTGGTACCCCGACGACTCGACCTCTTACGAAATGCTGATACGCTTCGCCGACTTCGCGATGTACACGATAAAACATTCGACCAAGGGCAACATCGCGGAATTTGACATAACGAAGTACACTAAGGACTCTATACTCATCACGGGCGTAGAGGAGATGAACAGGATAATCGACACCGAGAGCATAAAGTACGCGCTGCACGCGATAATCTCGGTACGAACGGGCAGGATATACGGCTACGAAGCGCTTATGCGCCCGCAGAGCGAGGTATTCAAAGCGCCGCTAGACTTTATCAGAATTGCTAAGACCAGCGCGAAGCTTTACGAGATAGAGCGCCTGACATGGAAGCTGGCGCTGAGGACATTCCACGAATACATAAAAGAGGGAATGGTGCCGCAGGGGGCTAAGATATTCATAAACTCGATCTCGAACTGCCTAATGAACGCTAAGGACATCGCCGATATAGAGCGCGAGAACAAGGATATTCTGAACAGCATAGTGCTCGAGGTGCTTGAGAGCGAGGAAGCGAACAGCGAGTACGTCCACGCCAAGCAGGAGTGGATAAGCCGCATAGGCGCAATGACCGCGCTGGACGACTTCGGCAGCGGCTACAACAGCGAGTACGCACTGCTTACGCTAAAGCCCGACATAATAAAGATAGACCGCTCGATAATAAGCGGCTGTGACCGCGACGAGGGCAAGGCGGACATAATAACGAAGCTGGTGCAGATAGCGGCTACGAAAAATACGCTTGTGCTGGCTGAGGGCGTGGAAACGCGCGAGGAGCTGAAAAAGGTTATAGAGTGCGGAGTAGACCTCTTGCAGGGCTTCTACTTCGGCAAGCCGAGCTTCGAGCCGATGAAGTGCACCGAGCAGATGACGGGCGAGATACTTGACCTCTGCGCCGAAGCAGAGCGCGAGCGCGCGAACGGAACTATATAAAAACAAGCACCGCAGAACGTTTGAACTGCGGTGCTTTTCTGTTTGTGTTGTTAGGCTGATTAGGCTTTTTCAAATATGCGCGAGCGCATAGCTTCGTATTCCTCCTGCGAGATAAGGCCTTGGTCTTTGAGGGAATTAAGCTCTTTCAGTTTATCCGTGAGAGTGGGCGCGGCGGGCTGAGGAACAGGCTGAGATTGTTGTATTTGAACGTTCATCATACTGGGCTTGGTGTAACTGCTCGCCCAGATCAAGAGGACTATCCAGAAGATAACGGTTGCGCCGAGCAGATAGTTTAGCACGCCAATTGCGAGGGTAGCGGGGTGTTCGTTTCTGCGCGCCATTTTGGTGGGGTAGAAGAAGACGGGGGCTATTATTACACAAATTTGCATGATTATCGTAACTACGCCTATGCTAAATGCACTTCTATCGTTTGAAAAAGCTAATGGGGCAAGAAAACAAGTGATTCCCCAAGTGGGGGCTGAGAAAAAGGCGGTGAAATTAGCGTCGTATCCGCAGCCTTCGCAAACGTTGTATTTATTGTGCTTTGTATCGCATTTGCAGCTCGGGCATATATAATTTGTATTTTTTTTATCGTTATTAGAAGCTATTCCTGCTGCTAAGATGACCATGAATATGCTGACGATGGTCGTAAAGAAAGCAAGTACATCCTGATGCTCCCTA
>DBEZOM010000155.1:0-4387 GCA_048252855.1 Ruminococcus sp. | reverse complement strand
TGAAGATTCATTTATTTTTGCATTCGGCTGTATGTATATCCATAAAGATATTTTAATTATATTGCAATATTGTGATAACGGTGTGAAGACCCTATAAATTTTTTGTCATTAAAGCGCATACCCCCGCTTATTTTTCCTTTTGGCGTTTGACAAACCGTTTATTTGCATATATAATAGTAGTGATTTATTTTGTCAGAAAGGATATGCTTTTATATGGAATTTCCAAGATATATAGCCCACCGCGGTCTGCACGGCGCGGGCGTTCCCGAAAATTCGCTTGCCGCTTTCGAGCTTGCCGCTCAGCGCGGTTTCGCGATAGAGCTTGACGTGCGCTTTACCGCCGATAGAAAAATGGTAGTCTTTCACGACGCCGACGCCCGCCGTATGTGCGGCTTTGACATCAAGATAGCCGATACTTCTTACGCCGATCTCAAAAAGCTTCGCCTTGCCGAGAGCCGCGAGCGTATACCTCTGCTTGCCGAGGTGCTAAAGCTCGTCCGCGGTCGAGTTATGCTCTTTATCGAGCTGAAAGAGTCGCCCGCCGTGCCCGACGCCGAAAAGCGCCTTGCCCACCTGCTCAAAAAGTATAAGGGCGCTTTCGCCGTGCAGAGTTTCGACCCCTTCACCCTCCTGCGCCTGCGCGAAGCCGACCCGTCTATAATACGCGGTCAGCTCGTTTCCACCTACTCGGGCGATAAAAAGCTTCTGCGCACCGCCGCCGCGACTAAGACCGTTTGGCGCGCTATCTCAAAGCCGCAGTACCTCGCGTGGGATTTGCGCTCGGTAAGCTTAGACGCCGCTTTCGCCGCCGCAGATATAGGCGCGCATTTCATAACGTGGACGGCGAATAACGAACAGCTTATAGAAGCGGCTGAGGTGTTCTCTGGCTCGATAATTTTTGAAAATATCCCGCAGAGCTATTTTGCAGATAAGTGCGGTGAAGCCGATGCCTGATACCCGCGCCCTTTCCGACCCGATAGCCTATATCCGCTCCTGCGCCGAGGCTGACGAGGATATTTCCTCCGCCGAATTTTCCGGCGCTGAGGCGGCTTATGAAGAGGTCTATTCCGCCGACCTCTATTCCTGTAAATTTTCTGCCTGCCGCTTTACCGACTGCAATTTTGAAAAGGTCTATTTTAAAGACTGCGAGTTTTCCAGCTGCGACCTTTCAAACTCCGCGTTCTCCGATTGCTGCTTTAAAGGCTGCAAATTCCGCGGCTGCCGCCTGCTCGGTATCTCGCTTGACGAATGTGTCTGCGACGGCGTGCGCTTTGAAAACTGCACGCTCGATTACGCCGTGTTCAGCAATTCCAAGCTCGCCGTTACCGCCTTTTCCGAAAGCGCGATGCTCTCGGCGGCTTTCATCACCTGCACTCAGCGCGGCTTGTCTTTCAGCGGCTGTACTATTACTAAGCCGCAGTTCACCCGCACCTCTCTTAAAGGCGTTGACTTTTCCGATAGCCGCCTTTCCTCGCTCGTTACTTCCGATGATTTTTCCGAGCTTCGCGGCGCATATTTCACCCCCGCGCAGGCGGCCGAACTTGCCTTGCTGATGGGCATTAAGATCAAAAATTAAACAAGCATAAAAAACGGCAGCCGTAAAAAGCTGCCGTTTGATATTTTCTTAATTACTTGTTCATAGCCTCTTCCAGCGCCTTAGCGAGCTGCGCGGGACATGATGTTCCTCTGCCGTTGCAGTCGGTGTCTTTCAGCAGGTCGATGACTTCCTGCGCGGGTCTGCCTACTGCCAGCTTTGCCACGCCCTGAGTGTTGCCGTTGCAGCCGCCTACGAACTGCACGCTTTTAACTATGCCGTCCTCTACGTCTACGTTTATCTGTCTTGAACATACTCCGTGAGGTTTGTATGCTATCTGTGCCCTTTTAAAGAACTCCTTTTATTGATTTTGCTGTGCCTCGGCAGAGTGCTTCTTGCTCTTCTGCTTGTTTTCGGCTATCTTATCCAGCAGCTTGTGCATATTGGCGTCGTCGGTAAAACGGCTGCCTATATATGTAACTTCGCTGTTGTATAATCCGTGAAAGTCTGAGCCGCCCGTTGCTATCAGGTCGTGCTCGGCGCATTTTTTCAGCAGCTCAGCCTGCTGTGCGCTGTCGGCGGAGTAGTGGTATACCTCTATTCCGTCAAGCTTGCCTTTTTCTATAAGCTCGTCCATAAGCTCTAAATTGTCGAAAAGATGCGGGTGCGCCAGCACCGCCACGCCCTTTGATGAATGTATCAGATCAAGCACGAAATTAACGTCGGGGTATTCGCGCTGTACAAGACATTCGCCGTTCGGGTAAGCGAAAAGCTTGTTGTTTATCTCGCCGTAAAGCTCGGTGGCGTAGCCGTAGTTGCAGAGCGCGCGCATTATGTGCTGCTTGAATATGCTCTTCGAGCCTTTTGTGTACATTCTTACCGCGTCCTGCGGTATGGGGTAGCGCTCCATTACTTTGTTTATCATGTCTTTGGCGCATTCTGTTCTTATAGAGCATGATTTCAGGCATAAGCCCTCCAGCCTGTCCGGTTTCTGCGGGGCGTAGCAGAGTATATGTACTTTCATATCTCTCTTTTTATCCCATGCCGAAAGCTCTACCGCTGGTATTATATTCACTCCGTACCGTTCGCCCAAAATGTGCGCGCGGTTAGACGATGAAAGCGTGTCGTGGTCGGTAATAGCGAGGTAGTCGAGATTCATACGCTTAGCCTGTAAAATAACTTCTTCTATTCCGAGCGAGCCGTCGGAAAGCGTTGTGTGACAATGAAGATCGCCGATCATAGAACCTTATCCTCCGTTTTACTGATTTATCATTATAAAAATGACACATAGATTATATCACATTTTTGTACATTTTGCAAGCTTTTTAACAAAAATTCGCCGCATTATCACATGATTTTTATAATGATTGTATGTTCTCACAAATCGCAGACGGTTCTTTTGTGCATTTGGCATATATATCATTGCCGTATTGAAAGCATTATTTGGCTTTACTCAAAGAATTTTTCTTCAAACCATACTTTCCTAGCCGTAAAGCTTTTGCCGTTGAGGTACTCCAGCGAGCCGCTCTCAGTAGTGAAATCGAATGTCAGCTTGTACGAGCAGAGCGCCTGCGTTTTTACATTATACGCACGGTTCACTCGGTTTATTCCATACTTGCCGTCGCCCAATAGCGGATAGCCCTCGTGCGCTAAGTGCGCGCGTATCTGGTGGGTGCGCCCCGTTATCAGGTCTACCTCCAGCAGAGCTAAGTCTTTCTCGCGGTTCTCTTTAAGAACGCGGTAATCGGTTATCATAGTCTTGTTGAAAGAGTTTTTCTTGTCCCATACCTTTACGGTCTTTGTCTTTTCGTCGCGGCTGTGGTAAGCCGTAAGCCGCGCCTGCTTTTTCTGCGGTATGCCTACCGTCACGCATAAATACTGCTTGTGCAGTTCGCGGTCTTTGATCTTCTGGTTCATCACCCTCAGCGCTTCCGCCGTCTTTGCGCATATCACTATGCCCTGCGTGTTGCGGTCGATTCGGTTGCAGAGAGCGGGCGTGAAAGATTGCTCTTTTTCGGGGTCGTACTCTCCCTTTTCGTACAAATAATGCAGCAGACGGTTTATCAGCGTGTCTGGCGTGCCGCTCTCGTCCTCGTGCACCACTAAGCCCACGGGCTTGTCCGCGAGAAGTATGTTCTCGTCCTCGTATATCACGTCCAGCCTGGCGGGTGCGGCGAGAAAGCTTTTACTGTCCTCAGCTTTGGCAAAAAATTCGTCGTTTATATACATCTGTATAACGTCGCCCTCGCAAAGCTTCTGCGAGATCTCCATGCGCTTGCCGTTGCATTTTATGCTCTTCTTGCGTATGTATTTGTACATCGCGCTTTTCGGCAGAGCAGGGCAGACCTTCGTGATGAATTTATCCGCGCGCTGTCCCGCGTCGTTTTTTTGTATGGTAAATTCTTTCATGCTTGTTTATCCTTTTTAGTTTGGCGTTTTTTGCCGCGGCTTTCGGTAAGCTCGTAGCTCATCTCCAGCAGTGCCGCTATCTTTTTATCCTCAACTCCTGCGTTGAGCAATATAGTTATCCAGTATTGCTTGTTCATGTGGTACGCGGGGTAAAAGCCCTCTTCCATCAGCAGCGAGCCGATGAGCAGAGGGTCGCATTTCACGTTCAGTATCTCGGCGGGCGCGCTCGGCTCGGCGCATTCTTTCTCCAACACGCCCATTCTCACCGTCATTACCAGCCCGAACCATTTTGAATTGTCGCGTCGGCGAAGCACCGCGGCGTCGGGCGTGCGTGCCCACATATATTCGGGCTGAGCGCCGCATATCTCGTCCGCTTTATTAAAAATAAACAGCCGCTGCGGGCTGCATTTGTCTGAATATTCCATTTGAAAACCCCTATAATAC
>DBEZOM010000154.1:0-17811 GCA_048252855.1 Ruminococcus sp. | reverse complement strand
GTATATAATTATACCCGCCAATGTGATAATAAAATGATAATTTTTTAAGCCGAAGCTGAAAAAAACCGCCCGTTTTTGTGAAACGAGCGGCTTATCAGTAATTATTTTATTTTGGGTCAAAGTATAGGCTTATTTTGCGTGATTTAGTGCGCAAGGCTGTGCTTTACTCTGTCCTCTACCTCGCATCTCTTAGCGTTGTTGAAGCGGTCGAGAGTTCCTACAAGGTAGCCCGTGATTCTTCTTATGCGCTGAAAAGGTACGTCGGCGAAGTGGTAGTCTACGTCAACATATTCTCCGTCAAGCTTTATATCCATAGATTCGATGGTCTTTTCGGGGTAAAGCTCTTTTCCGTGAGCGATATAAGCGTTGATCTCGTCCTGCGAAAGCTCGCCGTTTACTACATTTACATTTACCATTTTAAGTTCCTCCAAACATTTTTTATCTATGCTATCATTATCAGTTGTTTCATTTCACCACATTTCTTTGTGGTGTAGTATATATTATAGCACTACATATTGTGTTTGTCAAGGGTATCAGCCGTCTGTAAATATAAAAACCGCGGCGCATAAATTGTACGCTTTGCACAATTAGTTAAACGAAAGAGCCTAAATGTATACTTAAATAGTGTCTTTTTTATCGGTGCAGTAATCTGTATCTATCCGCGAGAAAACGTCGCCCACCCGCTGATGAAAAGCAATATCCGCTCTGTCCTCGCGCTCGTGGCGGCTGAGGTTCACTACTACCGTATACCTGCCGCGGAAGTAATTGAGGAAGCCCGCCGCGGGGTACACCGTAAGCGATGTGCCCGCCACTATCAGCATATCCGCCTCTTCCATAGCTTTCACGGTATCCACGATGGTCTGTTCGCGCAGGCTCTCTTCGTAAAGCACCACGTCGGGCTTTATTATCCCGCCGCAGATGGAGCATTCGGGCACGGGGTATTTCTTGTTCGCCACGAAATTCACGTTGTAAAACTGACCGCAGCCCGTACAGTAATTGCGGTATACCGAGCCGTGCAGCTCAAGCACCTTTTTGCTGCCCGCCTTTTGGTGCAGACCGTCCACGTTTTGGGTCACTACGGTAATATCCTTGCCCGCGGCTTCAAGCTCGGCGAGCTTTTTGTGCGCGCGGTTTGGCGAAGCGGTGAGGTATAGCATCTTCTCGCGGTAAAATTTGAAAAACTCCTTCGGGTGCTCCTCGAAATATGTGTGGCTGAGTATCACCTCGGGCGGCACTACGCGCGGGTCGAGGTAATCGCGGTAAAGGCCGTTCGGCGAGCGGAAGTCGGGTATGCCGCTTTCGGTAGAAACGCCCGCGCCGCCGAAGAAAACTATCTTCTTGCTTATCTTTATCATGTCGTTCAGCCGCGAAATATCGTGCTCAAACTCCTCTTTTTCGCGCCGCATCTGCATCATCTCATCGTTTTTGTTCATAGCTTTGTCCATAGCAAAACATCTCCAATTTTGTCAGTTCTCTATCAGCTCGCGCTCGGCGGTATGTATAACGAGCACGTCGCCCGCTTGTATCACCGAGCTGCCGTTTGGTATCTTGGTCTTGCCGCCGCGCTTTATCAGCACCACGAGCACGTTTTTCGGCACGGCTTCGGCAATCGTCCTGCCCGCCCATTCGTGCGCTTCGCCGATGTGCTCTTCGGTAAGCGGCAGGCTCTCATCTCCCCTGCCGTCGTAGCCCAGCGCGCTGAGGATAATTATATCCCCCTCGCATATCACCGTGCCGCCGCGCGGGATAACCACCCTCTCGCCGCGCAGTATCATGACAAGCAGCGTTTCGGGCGGCAGGTCTATCTGCTCTACGCTCTTGCCCAGCCACTTATGCCCCGCGCGCACGGGCAGGCGTATGAACTGTATCTGCGTTTCGTTTGAGTAGTCGGTAAAGGTCTTCATTACGTCGCCCTCTTCCAGCATATCCATCTTCTTGGTGAACCACGGCAGCAGCGTGCCTTGTATGCCTATCGAGAAAAGCACCGCGCAGAATACTATATTAAATACGTCGGTGCGGCTATGGCTGTCGCTGACTACCACCATTATCGCGAAAACTATCGAGGTAGCCCCGCGCAGACCCGCAAATGAAACTACCGCTATCTGCCGCGCCTTTGCCTTAAAGGGCGCGAGCGCCGCCGTCACCGCCAGCGGACGTATCACGAAATTCATCGCGAGGACTATCAGCAGGGCGGGCACTATCACCGCGGGCAGCTCGCTTGGGGTGGAGAGCAGACCCAGCAGGAAAAACAGCGCTATCTGCATTATGCCCGTAACGCCGTCGAAGAAATGCACTATCGCTTTCTTGTTGCCGATGCGCGAGTTTCCGAGGATAATTCCCGCGAGGTAGCAGCTTAAAAAGCCGTTTCCGCCGACGATACTGGGCAGCGAGAATGAGAGCAGCGCTATCGCCGCCAGCAGCATGGTATCAAAGCCCGAGATCTTCATGCGGGCGTTTTTCAGCAGGCCCATTCCCAGCAGCGCACAGCCCACGCCTATCGCCGTGCCGAAAGCGAGCTGTTTTACGAACATCAGCGCTATCTCGCCGCCCGTAACTCCGCCGCTGCCCAGCACCGCGAGCATTATCACCGTAAGCATATACGCCCAGGGGTCGTTACTGCCGCTCTCGATCTCTAAAATCGAGGCGGAGTTGTATTTCAGGTTCAGGTTTTTAGAACGCAGTATGTTGAATACCGAGGCGGCGTCGGTAGAGCTGAGCACCGCGCCGATCAGCAGCGACTGCCGCGTTTCCATGCGCAGCACCAAATGGCAGAAAGCCACGGTAAGCCCCGCCGTAAGCAGCGTGCCGCCGCAGGATAGCAGCAGCGAGGGCGCGGCGACCTTTTTCGCCTCAGACCACTTCGCGCCGAAACCGCCGTAGAAGATTATAAAGACCATCGCGACGGTGCATATCTGCTCGGCGAACTCGAAATTCTCAAACTCCAGCTTAAAAACGCCGTCTGAGCCGAAAAGCATACCTATCGCGATAAAAATCAGCAGCACGGGAAGCCCTGCTTTTGAAGAAAGCCCGCCGCTCAATATACAAAGCACTATCACGGCGGCTGTTACGGATAAAATAATGGCAAACTCTGTCATCTAAAAAATGTCCTCCCTCGCAGATGTCTTTCCCCATGCGTATCCACTTATATCATATCACTATTTAATTATAGCACAAATTCCGCGGGCGTGTCAAATGAGTATTGTCAACCAAGGCAAAAAAAGCGGGCGACTGTAAAAAGCCGCCCGTTTGTGGTCATTATTCGTATGAATGTTCCGAATGTTGTATTATGTCGATGATCTCGCGAACGTACTTCTGCGGTATCATCGCTTCGTTGAAGTTATTTGAGAAATTGCTCGGTCTTTCCATGCCGAATTCTACGAAGAACATCTCCTCGTACTTTTTGCCGTTGGTCTTTATAATGTAGCCGGTGCCGCTTGCGTCCTCAAAGCGCTCGTCCCGCGGGAATTGGTCTGCGACAGCCATCACCTTTGCCGCCCAGTCGTTTATCTTCTGCTTGTCGCGCTTATCGCTGATGGTGAATACTTCGAGCGAGGGGTCGCTGATAAGGTAATCTCTGTCCTCCCAGCCGTCGCTTATCGCGGAATAATCGCGCGGGCGGCTCTCCTCCGCCGCGGCTTTAAGCTCTTCATATTCGCGGTTTGTGAGCCATGAATATTCGCCGTTCACGCAAAAATCGTTCGTACCGTTTTCATAGCAGGCCGCGAGGTCGTCCGCTAAAAAGTATGTATTGCCGTCATAGCTGAATTTCAGACCCTCGCAGTTTTCGGGGGTGTTTACATTATCATACTTCTTCTCAGAATTGGTATTTCCGAGATTTTCCGTCAGTATCTTTTTGATGGTCTTTTCAGCCGCGCCGTCGGCGACCCACTCCACCGAGCCGATACCGCCATCGTTATCAAAATAAATATCCTCGATGACCAGCTCATCGGGCGAGTGCGCGCTTTCCTTATTGGCAGTCGGCTCTGCCGAAACAGCGGGCTGAGTCTGCGCTTCCTCGGTCTGTTCGTTGTTTGTGGTCTGCGATGTTTTTTCTGTCTGCTTTGTCGGCTGAGTTTCGTCATTTGCCTGCGCCCCGCATGATGCGAATGAAGCGCAGATCATGAGCGCCAGCGCCGCCGCAAGCTTTTTTCTGCAATTGATCTTTTTCATAGCAATGTTCTCCTTTCAGATGATTTTTTGTTCTTTGTTCTACACTTTTCGTGTTTATATATCTATGGTTATATTATACCAAATTGCACCCCCCTGTCAAGTGTTTTCCAAATAATTTGTGCATTTCTTCCAAACAAATTCTTGCATTTTCACCAATAAAAAAGCCGCACCCTGCCATTGCCATGCAAGGTACGGCGGCGCTCACGCGGTAAGCGCGGCTTTGTATTTCAGGCATATCTTATCCGTTATCAGCGCGATAAATTCGCTGTTGGTGGGCTTGCCCTTGCCTGTATTTATAGTGTAGCCGAAAAAGCCGTTGAGTATGTCGAGATCTCCGCGGTCCCAGGCTATCTCTATCGCGTGGCGAATGGCGCGCTCTACTCGCGAGGGCGTGGTCGAGAATTTTTTGGCAACGGCAGGATATAATAGCTTTGTAACGCTTTCCAGCATCTCCTTATCCCCTACCGAGAGCATTATCGCTTCGCGCAGGTAGTGGTAGCCCTTTATGTGCGCGGGCACGCCTATTTGGTGGATAATATCGGTAACTATTATCTCAAGATTCGGGTGCGCACCCGCGCGCGAGCCCATAGGCGCGCTGCCCGAAATATCGCTGTCGATGTCCAGCAGCGCCTTTATCCTCTCGCCCAGCATTTTTACGTCAAATGGGCGTATCATGAAGTAGGAAGCGCCCGCCTGCATCACCTGCTGCTCGATAAAAGCGTTTTCGTAAGCGCTTGTGACGATGAAAAACGGCTTTTTGTAGCTTGAAGCCATTATCTTTTTTATCAGCGCGATGGCGTCAAGCCCCGGCATCACCGCGTCTATAACCGCCACGTCGGGCACTTCGCTCGTTATCGCCTCAAATATAGTCATGCCGTCCTTCGGGCGGGTTATCACGAAAAATCCGCTGGTGCGCAGAGCCGCCGCGCAGTTCACGCCGTACTGCGCCGAGTCGTCGCCTATTAAAATTTTAATTTTGTCATTCATTATTCTGTCCTCCGCTTGAATTTACTCTTGAAGCTTCTTCGGTGTATTATTTTCAGCTGCCAGCCTTTATTGCTGTAACTATATCATATCACAATTTTTCGTGAAAAGCAATAGTTTTTTAGAATTTACGTCAATTTTTTATCGACTTATTTGTACTAAATGCACCAAAATGACAGCTAGATTTACAAGCGTTATCACATATAGTGATAATAATGGTTTATATCCCAAAGTGTACGCCGTTTCGACCAAATTCGTTTTTATATACGCCGATACCCCGCGAATTTCCAAATATCCGCAGGGTACGCACATAATTATGCAAAAATATTAAACTTCTCCGCTTTAGTTCAGTAAATCGCTTTAACCCGCAAGCCGCTGCTCTTTCACGGCGGCGCACGCATAGTCGTACATTTTTTCGGCAAAAATACCATAGCCGCCCTCGGGGTCGTCGATGAAAACGTGCGTCACCGCGCCCGCCAGCCTGCCGTCTTGTATTATCGGCGAGCCGCTCATGCCCTGAACTATGCCGCCCGTCTTGCTTATCAGCGCTTCGTCCGTCACGCGTATCACCATATCGTGGCCGTCGCAGCCCGCGCCGAGCTTTTCTATCACGATGTCGTACTGCTGCGGCTCGACGCCGTCGGTCTGCGAGAGTATCACCGCTGCGCCCTCGTGCACCTCGCCCGAAAAGGCCAGCGGGTAGGCCGTGTACTCCTGCGGAAGGCTGTAAAGCGCACCGTAAACGCCGCCGTCGCAGTTGGCGGAAAGGCTGCCCGTTTCCCCGCCCGTAAATTCGCCGACGAGCTGCCCCGGCTCGCCCTTTTCGCTTTTTTTGCAGCCGTTTACTTTAACGTCAGATATACTGCCCTCTGAAAGCGGCAGCGGCTCGTGAGTATCGCTGTCGCAGATAGCGTGTCCCAGCCCTGCGAAAGCCAGCGTTTCTGGGTCGAAGAAGGTCATAGTACCTATGCCCGCCGAGCTGTCGCGCACCCACATACCCGCGCGGTAGCTGCCCTCGCTCAATACGGGTTTCACGCTTACCTCGTGCTCTTTTCCGCCGCGGCGGTAGCGCACGGTGCATTTTTTGCCGCCCGAGCTTTTGATTATCTCGCTCACGCGGTCGTTTGTGCTGACGCGCTCGCCGTTTACCGCCTCGATAACGTCGCCTATCTTTAATCCCGCGTCTTTAGCGGGGCATTTTCCGCTGACGCTTTTCATGTCGATTATCATTACGCCGTCGGTGACTAAGCGTATGCCGAAAGCGCTGCCGCCCACGGCGAGAGTGGGTCTATCCACCGTTTCCTCCTTTACGTCCTTTATCGGCACGCTGCCGAAGAGCCGCAGGCTCACGTTTTTGCTGCTGCGCTCAGCACCGCCTGCGCTCACGCTTTTAAATGCCGCCCTGCTCTCCGCAAGCTCCTGCGCGGTAATGGGCAGCACGGTGTTTGCCGTTATCTCGCTGCCGTATGCGCAGGTGTAGCTGTCGGGCAGCGCCGCGCTGTAATAGCCTACGGTAGTCATAACCGCGGCGCACACCGCAGCCGTTACCGCCGCCGCCGACTGCGCCAGCCTGCCGAAAATATTTCGCTTGTACATAGTCCTTATCTCTCCGCCCTTTCTCCTCACGCGGCGCAGTATACCTTTTATAATATATACATAACAAGGTACGCTTTCGCCGTTTCAAAAAAATCTTTCTAAAAAAACTTACCGATAATTTTATTCTTGACTTCATCGCCGCTTTCATACAGCCGCTCGCACAAGTATTATTTTCATTGGAAATGATGTTATTTATTTAATAATATAGTGACAGAAATAGCTATTGATTTTCTCAGCGCGGTGTGATATAATATAGTGTATTCACGCTTAAGGCAGCACCGCACAAAGCCGACAGGCGGTAGTTGTGCGGTTTTGCCTTAAACATTTATTTTTCGTAATATCAATTATACAATATACTGGTGGTGCAATATGTCAAAAAAAGACAAACTCAAAAAAGAAAAAGAAAAACAGCTCAATATGAAAAAGCTCGCCGACCTCGAAGAGCTTGAAGAAAAAGAAGCGGCGAAGCACAAAGAGAGCCGCGGTGCGAAAAAGCTGCGCCGCCGCGCGAAAAGGGGCTACATAGGCGTTTGGCAAATGCTGCTGAAACTGCTGATGACGGCGGCTTTCCTCTGGTCGGGATTTTTCCACGGCGGGGTGCTGGCGGCGGCGGTGCTGGGCGAGAACATCTACATCGCTAAGGACAAGACTATGCCGCACTGGGTGGCTTACTGCGCGCTCGCGGGAGCGGCGGTGGTCTTTATCGCGATAATACTCGCTTTCGTAAAGAAATACATCGCCTCGTTCATCGGCGTACTGGCGGGCAACGCGGTGTATATGCACGGCGTGCGCTACATGATGAAAACGCTGAAAACTATGATGGATACCCAGTACGTCGCGCCCGACCAACAGAATATGTACCGCGACTACATGATACGCTACTACCCGATGATGCTTACGCTGGTATTTTCGCTGATACTGCTCGTGATAAGCGTAGTCATAACCATACGCCGCAAGCGCCGTGAAAAGGCCGAGCGCGACAACGCACCCGTAGAGAGCATCATAGGCGGTGAGTAATATGACCGAATTTGAGATAAAAAAAGAGCGCGCCGCGCAGGCGGTGGCTCTGCTTGAGGATAAATACCCCGACGCGCTATGCTCGCTGACTTACCAAAAGCCGCACGAGCTTATGATAGCGGGCAGGCTCTCGGCGCAGTGCACCGATGCGCGCGTGAACATAGTGACGAAAGAGCTTTTCGCGAAGTATCGCACCATCGCCGAATTTGCCGCCGCCGACCTCGGCGACGTGGAGGAGATAATAAAGCCCTGCGGTCTTTACAAGACAAAGGCGAAGTCCGTCATAGGTATGTGCAAAAAGATAATGGAAGATTTCGGCGGAGAGATACCGCAGACGATAGAGGAGCTTACCACCCTGCCGGGCATAGGCAGGAAAACGGCTAACCTGATAATGGGCGACGTTTACGGCAAGCCCGCCATTGTCGCGGACACCCACTGCATACGCATATCGCGCAGGCTGGGGCTTACCACCTCGGACGACCCCGCTAAGACCGAGCGCGAGCTGAAAGAGCTCATCGCGCCAGAGAAGTCCTCAGACTTCTGCCATAGATTGGTGCTTTTCGGCCGCGAGGTATGCAAAGCGCGCGGGCAGCGCTGCGGGGAATGTACCCTGCGGGAGATATGCCCATCGGCGGAACAGATATGAACAGTTTTATATGACACGGGAAAAATGATACATAATTTGGTGAAGAAGAAAAAATGAAAGCTTATGAAAAAAATCTGACAGTTGGCAGCGAGCGTCCCGCCATCGTCATGTTTACCCTGCCTATGCTGGCGGGAAACTTGTTTCAGCAGCTCTACAATGTAGTCGATTCGGTAATAGTCGGCAAATACCTCGGCTCTGACGCGCTGGCGGCAGTAGGCTCTACAGGCTCGATAACCTACCTTTTCTACACCCTCTGCCTGGGTTTGGGCACGGGCGCGGGCATACTCACCGCGCAGCACTACGGCGCGGGGGACGACGACCGCGTGAAAAAGACCATTGTAAACTCAGCATACGTCATCGGCGGATTTGCCGTCGCGATAAGCATAATCTCGGTACTGGCGGCGAAGTGGCTGCTTACGCTGCTGAACACGCCCGCTTCCATACTGGACGAAGCGGCGGGGTACATGAGGATCTCCTGCGCGGGAACTATCGCCGTGGCGGCTTACAACTGGATAGCTTTTATACTGCGCTCGCTGGGCGATTCGCGCACGCCGCTGATATTCCTAGTAGTATCCAGCGTGCTGAACGTGGCGCTGGATCTGCTTTTCGTTATACCTATGGGCATGGGCATAAACGGCGCAGCGCTGGCTACGGTATTATCGCAGGGCGTATCGGCGGTCGCGAGCATAATATTCGCCTTCGCGAAAAACCGCTTTTTCCGCTTTTCGGCTGAGCACACGCGGCTCGACGGGGCTATCTGCGGCAAGTGCGTGAAAACAGGCGTGCCGATAGCGCTGCAAAACGCTATGATCTCGGTATCAATGATCTCGCTGCAAAAGACGGCGAACGGCTTCGGCAAGAACGTAATGGCGGCGTACACGGCTTCCATGCGCGTAGAGCAGCTCATACAGCAGCCTTACGCGTCGCTCGGCTCGGCAATGGCTACCTTTACGGGGCAGAACTACGGCGCGGGCAAAAACGAGCGCATATCCCGCTGCTACCGCCGCTGCACGCTGCTGGTGCTGGGCTTTTCGCTGGTAATGACGGCGCTCTTCCTGATCTTCTCAGAGGGCATAGCGGGCTTTTTCGTAAGCCGCCGCGCAGTTATCGAGATAGCGGCGAAAGGTCTGCGGATAAACTGCCTTTTCTACTTCTTCCTCGGCATGATACACCTCACCCGCGGCCTGCTAAACGGTATCGGCGACGTAAACTTCGCGCTTATAAATGGGCTTTGCGAGGTAGCGGGCAGGATAGGCTTTTCGCTGCTGCTGGCAAAAGCCCTGCAGATCGGCTACATTTCGGTATGGGCGACCACGGCGCTTACATGGCTCATCACCATGCTGCTCTGCGTAGCGCGGTACTTTTCCTCGCGCAAAAGCAGGCTTTCGGCGTGACGAATTTGCCTGACCGATAAATTTTACTTAAATCACTTTACATTTGCGTCAATATGATGTATAATAATAAGAGTAATGCTGTTTTTTAAACACCGAAAGGAAGGCGAACCTTATCATGATAAAAATTTGCAGCTACTTGGGAAACATCAGTATTTCAAAGAGATACCTTGTAAAGCTTGCGGCATCGGCGGCTGAGGGCTGCTTCGGCATAGCTGGGCTGCACAGCGTTTCGGTATACCAGAACGCCGATGATTCGCTTGACGTAAAGCTTACCGTTACCGCGGCGGACGACGTGAACATACCCGCCGTAGCAGACGCAGTTTCGCACAAGGTGGGCTATGTGCTCACAAAGCAGGCGGGGGTAAAGGTACGCTCGGTAGAGATATTTACGCAGAATATTATTTCATAAAGGCTAAAAGGCACTTGTGGGATATTAAGGAGGACTATATAATTGAGATCCGCTATAAACGGCAACGTTTTCCGCTGCGCGGTGATAAGCGCGGCAAACGTTCTTACAAATAAGAAAAGCTCAGTAGACCAGCTCAACGTTTTCCCCGTACCCGACGGCGATACGGGCACAAATATGTCTATGACCATATCAAACGCGGCGGCGGCGCTTAAAGCCCTGCCCGAAACAGCTACCGTGGGCGAAGCTGCCGCAGAAACGGCTTCGGGTATGCTGCGCGGTGCGCGAGGAAACTCGGGCGTAATACTTTCGCTGATATTCCGCGGCTTTGCGAAAACGCTGAAAGACCACGAAGAGCTTACCAGCGAGCTGATAGCCGAAAGCTTGGAAGCAGGCGTAAAGGGCGCTTACAAGTCGGTAATGAAGCCTACCGAGGGCACTATACTGACAGTAGCGCGCGAAGCTTCGGAAAAGGCGCGCGAGGTTACGCTTTCCACCAACGACCCCATTACTGTATGGAGCGAGATGTGCGCTCAGGCGGAGAAATCGCTGGACAACACGCCTAATCTGCTGCCGCAGCTCGCGAAAGCGGGAGTAGTTGACGCGGGCGGAATGGGTCTGCTGATAATCTTCAAGGAAATGAAGCGTGTATTCGAGGGCGGCGAGATAGCTGCGCCCGCCGAGCCTGCCGACAAAGCAGCGGCTATAACGGTAGATTCTTTCAAGGACGCCGTAGGAATGTACGACAGCGAGATACACTACACCTACTGCACCGAAATGATAATCACCAAAAAGCACGGCTGCGGCTCTTCCGACGCGCTGCGCGCTTATCTGGAGACCATCGGCGACTGCGTAGTGGTAGTAGAGGACGACGAGATAATAAAGGTGCACGTTCACACCAACGACCCCGGACTTGCTATACAAAAGGGTCTGGAATTCGGCTACATAAATCTGCCTAAGATAGAGAACATGAAATTGCAGCACGAGAACCGCAAGAAATCTGCCGCGGCGGACTTCACCCCCGCTAAGCCCGAAAAGAAGTACGGCTTCGTAGCGGTGGCGGCGGGCAGCGGAATTGAGGCGATGTTCACCGACATCGGCGTAGACTGCATTGTACGCGGCGGACAGACGATGAACCCCTCTACCGATGACATTCTGAAAGCTATAATGAGCTGCCCCGCCGAAACAGTATTCGTACTGCCGAACAACAAGAACATAATAATGGCGGCGGAGCAGGCTGTAAAGCTGGCGGACAGAAAAGTCTGCGTGCTGCAGACCCGCTCGATACCGCAGGGAATGAGCGCTATGATGGCTTTCGACCCCGACGCCGACCTCAGCACAAACCGTCTTGAGATGACCAACGCCCTCGAGCGCGTAGCCACGGGACAGGTGACATTTGCGGCGCGCGACAGCGATTTTGAGGGCCACACCATAAAGCAGGGCGAGATACTCTGCATGGAAAACGGCAAGCTGGCTTTCACCGAGCGCGACATAAACAAGGGCGCTTACAAGCTGACGAAGCGGCTGGTAAAGGGCGACACCTCGTTCATCACGGTGCTTTACGGCGCGGACGTTACCGACGAGGCGGCGGAGAACCTGCACGCTATGCTCTCGAAAAAATTCTCGGGTATGGATATAAACATGGCGCGCGGCGGTCAGCCCGTGTACTACTACATCATCTCTGCTGAATGATGAGCGGCAAAATGACGGCGCTGGTGACGGGCGCTTCGGGCGCTATCGGGTACGCCATCGCGCGCGAACTGGCGGCTATGGGGCACAAAGTCGCGCTGGGGTATGCTAAAAACAAGGCGGCGGCGGAAGCGCACGCAGCAGACATCGCCCGCGAGTACGGCGCTGAAACGCTTGCCCTGCACATCGACCTTACCGATACGGAGAGCCTTGACGCGGCGGCGGAGAGCCTGCGCGAGCACTTCGGCGACCCGCAGATACTTATAAACAACGGCGGCGCGGAGTACATCGGACTGTTTCAAGACATGACCGACGCCGAGCTTGACCGAATAATGGCCGCCGACCTTACGGGCGCGATGAAACTTACAAAGCGGCTGCTGCCCGCCATGATACGCGGCGGCAGGGGGTACATCGTCAACATCTCCTCGATATGGGGGGAAGAGGGCGGCTCTTGCGAAACGGCGTACTCGGCGGCGAAGGCGGGCGTTATCGGCTTCACGAAAGCGCTTGCGAAAGAGGTCGCGCCGAGCGGCGTGCTGGTAAACTGCATATCCCCCGGCTTCATCGACACGCCCATGAACGCGGCGCTGACGGCTGAGGACAAGCGCGGGGTGATAGAAAGCGTGCCCTGCTGCCGTGCGGGTACGGCGCAGGACGTTGCGAACGCGGCGGCTTTTCTCGTTTCGGGCAAGGCAGACTACATCTGCGGCGCTTCGATAAAGGTAGACGGCGGCGGATTTTGCTGACGGGGAACATTTACTATGAAATCTGAATTTGACATAAACACCGAGCGCACGCTGCTGGGCGCTGCCATTCGCGACGCGAGAAAGCGCAGCGGGCTGACGCAGGAGCAGGCGGCGGAAGCGCTTGACATAACGCAGTCGCAGCTCTCGATGCTTGAAAACGGCAGGCGGCGGCTCTCGGCGGACATGGCTTTAAAAATGTCGGCGGTGTACGGCGAAAACATCGCGGAAACGGGCCTGCCCGAGCTGAAAGAGGGCGGCGCAGCGGAAGCGCTGAAGGCTCTGCTGGAGTTTGCGGGGCGTTCGGGCAGCGAAAAGCTGGTGCAGTCGGCAGAAAATTACATCAGTTTGTGCTGTTACCTGCTGCTGAGGAACATCTACCTCGCCAATCCGCACAACAGCGAGCGCATTTTTTCGCTTGACGGCGACGAACTCGCGCGGCTGGAACGTCTGCTTGCGGACGAGCCGCGCAAGATAGCGGCGTATGCGCGCACCGCTAAGGACGTGAAGCGCGCCGCGTTAGAGCCTGACGAATACGCGACGGCGCAGTTTTTGCAGCTTATAAAGAGCTGCGAGAGCCGTTTCGGCGGGCTGGAAAATTGATCTTAGACAAAAAAAGACCTGTACATTTAGCCGTGTACAGGTCTTTCATATTTCAAATTCCGAGCGGCAGGTAACTGCTTCGCCGTCGGGCAATGTAAAGGCGATCTCTTTACAGCAGAGCGCCAAGCGCGGGTACTCTGTCGAAGCGCCGCTGCTGTAAAGGCTGTCCCCCGCCAGCGGGTGGCCGATGTGCGCCATGTGCACCCTTATCTGGTGAGTCCTGCCTGTCAGCAATGTGAACTCCAACAGCGTGAAGTTACCCCGCCGTTCGATCACGCGCCAAAGCGTTTCGGCGGGCTTGCCGTCGGCGCGGACGCAGCGAGTTATCACCGACTCCCTCTCGCGGGCGATGGGCGCGCGCACGCTGCCCTGCCCCTCTAAAACGCCCTCGCACACGCCAATGTAGCGCTTTTCATAGCTTCTCTGCATGACCTTCGCCGCGTGAGCGTCCTTCGCGCATATCACGCAGCCGCAGGTCTCGCGGTCTAGGCGGTTCACCGAGCGGAAGGTCAGCCCCTCGTACCGCGCGGCAAAGGCGTTCGCCAGCGAGTCGCCGCGGTGCTTCATCGACTCGTGCACGGGCATACCGGCGGGCTTGTCGAACACGGCGCAGCGCTCGTTTTCGTAGAGCAGGCGCACTTTCAGCGCGGGGTTCGGCTCGGGCGCGGTGCTGTCGGCGCGGGTGAGGGTTATCAGGTCGCCCGCGCGGCAAATATCCACCGTGCGTACAAATTCGCCGTTGCGCAAAATGCCGCCCTCGGTGCGCTTGAGCGAGGTCACCAGCCGCCGCGAGTAACCCTCGGCGCGCAGCAGGTCGCCCAGTTTGCAGCCGTCACATTCGGCAGATACTGTAAATTCATATAACATCTGTTACTGTTCTATCCCGCGCTGATCTTCAAAGATCACCTCGTGCCAGGCAGGGTTTTCCATTTCCTGCTTCGCCATGTTGTCGATCTGCATTTGCTGGTCGGTCTTGTCGTCCGCCTTTATCACCAGCTTGATGGCTCGGCAGCAGTTTTCGATGACCGCGAGCCTATGGCTGCCGCCCGCTTCGCCGTCCAATGTCCACGGCAGCGGCTCGGCGCTCTTGAAAGTCACTTTCGAGGTCTTGAACGTTAGGAAATTCTTGGTATCTAGCCTATTGATTATCGCGTCGTTGAGCGTTTGCTGGAGCATAATAGCGTTTGTGGGTGTGCGTACCAGCGTTACCTCAAACAAGCCGTCGTCAAAATAAACGCTGTCGCTTATAAGGAACTTCATGCCGCCGATTGAAGTCGAGTTTGAAACTATGCCGATGAGGAAGTTGCCCGTTTCCTCTATGCCGTCGTGCTCAACGGTCAGCTCTATGCCCTTGTACGTCCGCAGGCGTTTCAAGCCCTCGGCGATGTAGGCGGCGTGGCCGAAAATGTTCTTGCGCTCCTGCGGGGTCTCGTAGGAAACATCGGTAAACATTCCGAATGCTGCCACATATACAAAATAATTCTCGTTAAATTTGCCGACATCGTACTCAAAAAACACGCCGTCCATAATGTCCTGCGCGGCGTCGGTCATCTTTTTCGGAATGCTCATCGAGGAGGCGAAATCGTTGGTCGAGCCGGAGGGAATGTAGCCCAGCGGTATCTTCACGGGCAGCGACATCAGCGCCTTTACCGCCTCGTTGAGCGTGCCGTCGCCGCCGCTGACCACCACCATATCGTAATCCTGCGCCGAGGTCTGTATTTTTTTGTAGCCGTCCATCAGCGCCTGGGTTGGGTACGCCGTAACCTCGTAGCCGCCCTGGGTGAATATGTTAATTATGTCAAATAAATTGTTGCGTATCAGTCCTTTTCCCGAACGGGGATTATAAACAAATAGCATTTTTCTCATATCTTTACAATTACCGTCCTTTCTGCCGCCGCAGCTTTGTTTTGTTCATATTAGATATTATAACACATTCGCGAAAAAAGTCAACCGTTTTGCGGGCGATTTCAAGACACTCGGGCGCATTTGCCAAAAAATCCGCGCGAATATTTTCGCCTAAAGTCGTGCATAATATGCAGAAAAAGGGAGGTGTATTTTGATGGACGATAAAGAACGCACGGCGCGCAATTTCAACTTTTTCTCCACCCTGCCGCCCGCGCTGCAAAACCAGCTCGAGATTCAGCGCAGGCTGACTGCCGAGAACAAAGCCCCCGCTCCCCCGCCGATAAACGAACTTTTCCGCTGAAATTTTCGTAAAAAAGCCGCATTTTCGAAAACGTTTTCGCTGCCTTTTTGTTCAATTTTATAACTATTGCATAAAATACAGGTCGTGAATTGTCTAAATGGTAAATTTTCAGAATTATTTTGTCCATATTCATTGACAATTTGTTTCCAAAGTATTATAATAAATATTGTAGTAAACTTTGGTTTGCAAGCGATACTGGTTTTTGCGGCGCGGCGAATTATGCTCACGGCGCAAAGGAGTGCGGCTTCGCCTAAGTTTTCGCGTGAAATTATGAGGGAACATTTCTAAGGGGATCCTTTAGCAGCCGAGAATATCGGCTGTTTTTTTTTGCGCCGATTTACGATGATTCGCGGACGGAAAAACGGCAGCCCTTTCGAGCCGCCGCTTTACCTGATGTAACTATTTGTATGGAGATCATAACTCGTAAGCTTGATTTATCCGAGGGGCTTTAGCGCTCCTCTTTGGGCGACTGCACCGCGTCGTAGCCGGTCTCGCCCGTGCGTATCTTCACCGCCTGGCGTATCTCGTAGCTAAAGATCTTGCCGTCGCCGGGGTTGCCCGTGTAAGCCGCCTTTTTGATGACCTCGATGGTCTTGCGCTCCCACTCCTCCGAGCTGACTACTATCTCAAACTTGATCTTCGGCAGCACTTGAACGTCTACCTTCTGACCGCGCACATATTCGGAAAGTCCGCGCTGAACGCCGCAGCCCACCACCTGATAGACCGTAATTCCGTTTACACCGATGTCCGAAAGCGCGTTTTTAACGTCGAGGAAAGCCTCCTCGCGCACAATCGCCTCTATTTTAATAAGTTTAACTTCTTCATTTGCCATATTTATGCACCCCAATCTCACTTATATCATGCCGTTATTCCAGACCGTTGAAGGAAGGATAAGCCACTTCGCCGTGCTGAGTAATATCCAGACCCAGCATCTCGTCCTTAGCGTCTACGCGTATCTTGCCTGTCAGCGCACGGGTGATGCCGTAGCAGATCAGCGTGCCGACTACTGCAACAACCACCGTTATGCCGATACCCGCAGCCTGCGCGCCGAACTGCGCCCAGTCGCCGTAGATAGCGCCGTCATATCCGCCGACAGAAGCCTTGGCGAATATACCCGTCAGCAGGCCGCCCCATATGCCGCCCGTACCGTGGCAGCTGAAAGCGTCGAGCGCGTCGTCGAAGCCGAACTTCTTCTTGCCGAAGGAGATCATCATGAAGCAAACTGGGCTGGTGGTAAGACCTATAACGACCGCCGCCCATATCGGCACGAAGCCCGCGCCGGGGGTGATGCCTACAAGTCCCGCGACCATGCCCGTGCAAGCGCCGATGAGCGTAGGCTTGCCGTTTTTAATAACGTCGCAGAGCATCCAAGAGAGCAGCGCGGCGGCGGCGGAAGCGGCGGTAGTCATGAAAGCGTGTGCCGCAAGGCCGTCAGCGGCGAGCGCCGAACCTGCGTTGAAACCGAACCAGCCGAACATCAGCAGCGAAGCGCCGAGCATTACCGTCGGGATATTGTGTATCCTGTAAGCTGCGTGGTCGTAATCGCGGCGTTTGCCGAGCAGTATGCAGAGCACCAGCGCCGAAACGCCCGAGCTGATGTGTACAACGTCGCCGCCCGCGAAGTCCAGCGCGCCGATGCCGTCAAGACCGAGCACGCCGTTCTGCGCCCAAACCATGTGCGCCAGCGGGTAGTAGACCACGATGCTCCAAAGCACGATGAATGTAAACAGCGACTTGAACTTCATTCTGCCCGCTACCGCGCCCGTGATAAGCGCGGGGGTGATGACCGCGAACATCATCTGAAATGCGCAGAACACCATATTTGGTATAGCCGCACCCTCGGTGTACCCCTTATCCAGTGATACGCCCTCTAGACCCAACCAACTGAAATTGCCGATGATGCCGTTGTCCGTCGGCGCGAATGAGAGCGAGTAGCCGAAAAGCACCCACATAACTATTCCCGTGCCGATGATAAAAATGGAAGTCATCATCGTATTTACCGTATTTTTCTTGCGCACAAGTCCGCCGTAAAAGCAGGCAAGACCGGGCGTCATAAAGAAAACGAACGCCGCGCAAATGAGCACAAAGCCTATATCTGCATTCATTAGTATTTCCTCCCAAACTGCTTATAAATCATAGAATCATAGAAAGCTGCAAAATTCGCAAAATAAAAAGAGCCCACCGGTATTTGCCTGCCGCAGCTGTAATCCTTATCCGCTGCAAATGCGGTTGCAGCGAAAAGCGGTACGCAAAAGGTGAACTCCTTTGTTCCTAAAATTATGCAAGGTCATTTTCGACCGTTGATTTTTCCAAATCTGAATTTGTTGTTTACGTAAACTAATTTATCAGTGTACATA
>DBEZOM010000153.1:0-8986 GCA_048252855.1 Ruminococcus sp. | reverse complement strand
CAATATGTAGTATTTATAATAATTTGATATATCACTTATGGTATTCTATTTTTCAATTCCCATCGACAGATCATAAAAATCGTCTATGACCTTTTTACCCTGCTGCATCAGATCTTCAAGCGCTTCCTCGCCGCCAAACATATTTATAGTCGATGGCAGTTGAGTATATTCCGCATTTTCACAGCTCTCGCCGGTGAGAACCTCGTAAAAGTACAGCGATGTCAGCAAACCGTTCACCTGCGTGGGGTGGTAGCCGTCCTGCTGGTAAAAATCATCGCCGAAAATGTTGTAGAGATCAGCCGAAACAAAACCCCAGCCGAGCGGCGTGATGTCATATTTGAAATTTTTCAGACCGTTCTCGACCTCTTCCGTCAGTTTGTATTCCATGACGTTCTCCGTGCAAAAATCGTTCACGAAAAAGTACGCCTGCTTGAGTTGCGTCGCTTCGTCGAGCAGCTTTTCCATCGGCTCAGCGTCAAATTCGCCGCCGTAACCCTGCAAGATCACAACGTCCGCGTCGCGCAGAGCCGCCAGCCACTCCTCTTTTTCCATGATCGCCTGCTGAAGATCTACGAACGCAAAACCGTCGCAGCACTCGCTCGTGACCGTAACGTTCCTGTCGGCGAACATTTTTTCAAAATACAGCGGCAGATCTCCAAATCTCGTCAGCGAATTGCCGATAAAAACTACATTTGCGCCGTCCTCGATACGATATGTACACTCTCTGGCCTTTTCAAAATAGTACGGTAAATTGGACTCTTCGTCATTACTGTCCGTAATTTCGGACATTTCCGCAATACTTTCAACGCTCTCTGCAACGGTGCTTTTCTCATTTTTAGATGTTGCCGTCTGCCTCTCAACAGAGCTGCTTTCCCCCGTCGAACCGCAGCCCGCCATGCTTATCGCGATGCACATTGCCGCGATCGCCGCAAATATCATGCGCTTAGATACACATTTCATATGCTCAACTGCCTCCTTTAAATCTTATAAATGTTTCTAGATCTTTCTCTATCTGTTTGAATTGTGCCTCGCCGCGGATACCATCATAACGTTCCTGCGGCATTTTCTTCCTCAGCAAACGCTCGCTTTGCAACGTCGGAACGCCGTGCCAGAAAATGTCGGGTTCAGCGCGAACGCCCTCCGCAAGAAGCGAAGTGTGCACAGCAGGTTCGGCGGGCAGCGAGTCAAAAGCCATCGCGTGGTCGGCAGCTTTCCGAAGTGCAGCCAACGCCGCCGCGTGATTTTTTTCGTACATATAGATCGCCGCAACCACTCGATAGCACTCGCTCAGCTCGAGGTGCGCGCTGTAAAAATCGCCGTTCGGGAACAGCCACTCCAGCAGCATCGCCGAGCGCTCCAGCATTTCCCGCCGCAGACCTGCCCAACGTTCGAAATTGTAGATCACGTCCGGGTCGGCGAGGTCGCGAATTTGATTAAAAAGCAGCCGCGTCAGCATAACAATGTTCTCGCGAAGCCGCATTTCGCGCGCTTTTCCGTACAGAGTGCCCGCCATCATGACGTTTTTCTGCGCCGAAAACATCTCACGGTCGGCGTTTAGCAGCGCCTTTTCCGCGTCGCCCGAATAGTAGCAGCACATATTCATGTAGTACGCCGCCTGCGTTATCAGCGTTTCGTCGTCGCTCAGCTTGACCGCCTTTTCAAACGCGCCGACAGCTTTCAGCAAATTCGCCCGCTCGCCCTGCTCGTCAACGTGCGCCAAACAAAGCGACCTGCCCAGTTCAAAAAGCAGCTCGGCATTTTCGGGGAAATAACGCAGTTCGTCGTTCAGCAAGTCGATATTGTCGGCAATTTTCCCCGCGCGATAGTTCTCGCGAAGCGCCTTTTTGATCCGCGAAACCCTGTATTCGCTGCGTATCTCGTCCATGCCGAAAAGCTCGTCGAGCGTGACGTCAAAGCAGGCGGCGATGGCGGGCAGCGTTGCCGCGTCGGGGCAGGTGTCGCCGCGCTCCCACTTGCTCACCGTCTGAAATGAAACGTTCAGCCGCTCCGCCAACTGCTCCTGCGTCAGCCCGCGCCCCTTGCGCAAACGGCGGATATTTTCCGGAATTTTCAGCTTCATGTAACTTACCTCCGAGCTTCTTTACATTATTATAACACATTTTTAACTGCCTATCAATAACTTTATCGGCGAACTCAACTCGCCTAACGCGCGAATTTTCACAAAAAGGCGGACAGCCTTCACCGTCCGCCCGTGCATTTCTGCTAATATTTAGTGTATCTGGTCAAGTATGAATGGGTCTTTGATCTTTTTATCCTCCGCCAAAAGCAACACTTTCGAGATTATCTCGGCGGTTTTCGGGTCATCGTCCGCAAATGGCAGAAATACCCTGCCGCGGTGCTGCGAGTGTACGGGCAGAATGTTGAGCGCCGCCCCGCCATGAATATGGCAAATTCCGCTGCCGAGGTGCACCGAATAGTCCGCGCGCGTGCCGTTTATCAAAACGTGCGAGCCCTTGACCTCGCAATTTTTCAGCTTGAAGAGCGGCAGCGTGAATTCCAGTATCGCGGCGCGCATTTCGATGGTCGAGTGGCTGTGCTCGGGGTCAACTTCGCCCGCATGGCAGACCGAAACCGCAAGGTCGGCGTCGCGCATGACCTCCGAGAAAATTATGTCGGGAATTTCCTTGATCTTGATCGGCTTGCCCGTCACGCGGTCGCTGAAGCTGACGTGCTCGAGCGTAGGCGCTTCGATGTCTGAGGGCGAGAACCAGTCGGCGAGGGCGTACAATTTCGCGACAATATTTTCCTTATAGTACACTTTTTGCAGGCCATCCTCCAGATCGCATACCCAGCGGCGACCCCGCAGAGTGGCGACCGTCTTTTTCACAAGTATCTGATTGCCCGCAAATCGCGGCGTTTCGCAGTTTTCCAACTCCTCGGCGGTCTTGAGATAAAGCTCGCGGAACACTTGTCTGAACGGCTGAACGATTTGATTATCGAATAGATATTTCTGTATATCTCGCCAGCTTCCGTCAGTGTACATATCGAACGGGTGCGCAATTCGTATCTCGCTCGCCCCGTCCGCGCAGATCTCCTCGCCGCTAACTGAGCAAATCTTGCCGTCTTTCAGCACGCCGCATTTGCCGTCGAAACAGTACACAAGATTTTCCAGCAGCGGCTTTACGCTGTCATTTTTCATCAGTCCGACGATCTCGCTCAGCGTGAACACCGTCGAATCTTCCATCGACTGCTCCAGCATCGTGCGCGTGCGGCGGTACTGGTCTGTCAACTGCTTGCGCGTTTCGGTCAGCGTGACGATGTACTCGTCCTTTTTCAGCTTCGCGGGCACATTTTTCAACCGTTTTCCGCCCTTTTCGCAGGCAATCTCGGTCTTGCCGTCGCGAATTTCCAGCCATACGCTTACTTCGCCGACAGTTTTTGGCTCAAACAATGGACGTATGCTCTCAAAAAGTTCGCTCTCCATGCGCAGTTTCAGGCGCATAACGTCGCTTAATCCTGCCGATAAGGCCAAATTCTGCATTGCGATCTCCGCCGCGGCAGCTTCGCTTGCCCTGCGCTGCGCACCAAATTTCTTGCTTTCTTTTAAAAATTGCTGTATAAAAAGGTATTTTTGTATAATTTCGTCATTGTCGCACGGGATCAGCGAATACGCCATCAGCATATCCTTGTTGCGCTTGACCGAAGCCGCCGTTTTCGCCTCCTCGGGGTCGAGCTTTCCGAGCACAGCGTCGGCATATTTGCGCGCGCGGGAGTGCTTCGCGCCGTCGGAAATGTACTTCGCCGCATCGTAAAGCATCGCAAAACGCTTCTCGCCAAGTGTCGCATAAGCATCTTCGAACCATTTAATGTCAAATGCACCGTTTTGCAGATCTTCAACCGAGATCGGCGTGTATTTCGCGATGAGCGCCGTGATCTTATCGCTGTAAGATTCGTTCATATGCGCCATGAAATAGCAGCAGCCCGACTTGAACCCCTCCCAGCCGAGGTAATCGGCGGTAATATCCAGCCACTCCGGCGAGTACATCGCCGCCTCGATCAGCCGCTTTTCGGTAATATCCGTGCCGCTGACCAGCTCGCGCAGCTTTTCGGCGGTGTCGCCCTCATTCGGTACGCAAACGCTGATGAGGTGGCTGAGCGTTTCCTTTTTCGAGCTTTGCGAACCGTAAATGTAGCCGCGCACAAAGGTTTCTTTGCCCAGCGCTGCCAGAATTTTGACGTAATTTTCCACGCCATATATGCGCTTGATCGACGTGATGTGTTCGGAAAACCGCGTTTCACTGTCGCCGCGGTTAAGCTCCTCGCCCAGAACCACGCCAATGATCTTATTGTAGACATCCTCCGCTTTTCCAATTACATTTTTGTCTATTTCAGTAAGCTTATCCATATCGTGATTGCCGATCAAACCGCGCAGATTGCCATTTCCGCCCATATTCCACCAGCCACGCGCCGCAACAAGCTTGTTACGCTCGCGAATCGCTTTAATATGTCCGCTAAGAGCACTAAGCACATCGCCAAAATCATCCGAATTAACCAATCTACGGTACATTTCGTCGTCATTTATCACACCCATTGCGCAGGCGCGGATCAGCTCATCGGCGGTAGGCGCGTCAAGCGCGTAGACGGTCTCCTCCTCGTAATCGCCGAAATACATACCCGCCAAGCCGTCAAGACGGTCGGTCAGCGCGATCTTCACAACGATCATTTTCGCGAAAAACTCGCTGTTTTCCATATCGAAAAGCCAGTTGAGCACCGCGTCGATCTGCACCTGATTGAGCAGCGAGCGGTGTTCCGGGTCAAATTCCCTGCCGTGCCTGCCGTAGCTCTGCTGCACGCCCTCCTCGCCGCTGATCTTCACTTTCAGCGTTTTGTCGTCCAGCGTGTACAGCCAATTTGCGGCAGCAATAGCAATTTTACGTCTATCGTCCATTGGCACGAACTTATCATACAGATACCGCACAATGTCCTTGCAAAGAAAATGTACGTCGATGGATTTGGCAAGATCAGCGCCGAAAAGCCTTGCCGCTGCTGCCTTTCCAGCCTTTTTGAATGTAACGAATTTGTCCATTTTTCTGTACGCTTTCAATTTTATGTACATTCTAAACAGCAGTTCCGGCGAGCCGATCTCCGTCTGATAAAACTCGTTCCAAAGATCCTCAAAGCAAATTACCTTTGGCGAATGGCTGATAATTAGCGAATGTGCATTGCCCAGCAAATTTGTTTCGCCCCAATAATTTGTAAATTCATCATTTTTATGTGCGTCCAACAACGCCTCTAACTTCTTTAAAACCGTGGCACAATCTGTCTTATCTGCATTTTTATTACTGCCTGCAATCTCGCTTTGTGGGAAATAGCGGCAGAAAACACCATTGCAATCGTCAATAAACTGCTTGTCAATTGGCGCGATCTTACAATTTTCTACCTTATATAGACCGCAATCGACAGACAATTCTGCCTTTTCCTCGTCCAGAATTTGGTCAAGCAAGATCTTTTCGCGCGAAATGTCGCTCTGCATAGCCGCCGCCAGCGCCTTTGTCCGTACAAAAAGCTCCGCGCGCTCAGGCTGCTTTTTCAGACGAAGCACCATGTCAAGCCCCGCCGCGCGCTTTTCGCCATTTTTGTCCGCCAAAAGCCGCTCGCAAACGCCGTACAAACGCTCGTCGTCCAACTTTTCGAGCAGTTCAATCGCTGCAGTTCGCGTTTCAGAGTTCTTTAGGCGCAGCATATTTTCCAAAGTAAGGTAATTGTCATCCGTCAGCTGGATATTTTCGACCATTTTTATCGCCACACTGCGTGTATAGCTCTCCTTGTCGGCAATGGCGTTGACCAGTGTGTCACGTTGAATGTCAGTTTCAGGGAAAGTCACCAACATTCGCAGTACGAGATTGCGTATATCGCTGTCGACCTCCGCGAGCATTCCGCACGCCTCGTCAATCAGCGCATTGTCCTGCAGCGCCGATGCGATCCAACAAAGCTTCGCCGCGACGTCCGTCCGCTTGAGTTTGACCGAGATCCACGAAAAAACGCACGGGGTAAAGTCAAATTCTTTCTTTTTTGGCGTGAATTGTTCGCGAATTTTTAGCAAAATGCCGCGGAACTTTTCCGCCTCTTCCCTGCTCTCAAAAAACTCCGAAAGGTCAGCATACACACGGCTTTTCGGCGACTCTTTCCTTTCGCGCTCGTAAGGCCCCGGGCGGTTATCCGATGCAACATCGTTCAACGCCATGTTAATATCCGGCATAAAATGGTTAAAATACACAGCCAAACATTCGGTATCATCGGCAAAATTTTCTAGCGCAAACTTGCCCAAATCGTTCTCTAAATCAGGATTTTCAAACTGACTTGCAAAAATCCCCGCAACCATACAGCGGTGGCGGCTCTCGCTCATTGCCAGTTTACGGCAGATCTGCGCACCAACGCACGCGTCCTCCGCCGAGTAAGCCCACAGCGCTATGTAGATCTGCATCGCATCGTCGCTCTCGAGATACGCGTCGCGCGCCGCCCTGTCGGCAAGGCATTCGGCGATGAGGTCGAGCATTTTGCCCGCAATTCGGTCAAGCGACTCGGGCTTGTCCGCAAAAATCCCACACCAAGTAAAAATCGCCCGCTTGACCGCCGAAAATCTGATAAGATCGTGCGCCTTGATCGTTTCGACGACCGCGCGCAGGGCTTCGATCGTTCCGCAGTCGGCGGACTCGCATATCGCCTGCCGCAGACCCTCCTGCAAACGCGCGGCGACCAAAAGCTGACAGATCAATTGGTGCGCTTCGGCATTGCTGCTCATCATCACGCCGCGTATAATTTCCAGGCTTACATTCGTGCCGTCGTCCATTATAACGTGCTTCAAAGCCGCAAAAACCTTGCTGTCGCCCGCATCTAAACGCGCCGCTAACAGCGTGCTTATCGGCAGGCTAAATCCATCTTTGTAAAAATGTTGATTTTCATTTTCTGTCAGATTTTCCATAAGAACGTCTTCAAGCGAACTTTCAAGCCAGCCAAGTCTTGCATAATTCTCCAGCTGAGTCAAAATGAAATTTGATTGCAGGTACGCCGTGTAGCTCGACGAGCGGAACGATCTGCGCCAAACGCTTGACGAATATTGCCATTTAGTGCAATTGTCAACAGCATAAAGCAGATCATTTTTGTATCTCTTGTCTATCCACCCATTTTTATTCAGCAGCCCACCAAAAATCGCACCCATATTTTTGTTAATAAACTTAGACGGTGTGCCTCCTTTTGCCAGATATGTATAGAAATCTTTGTAAAGTTTGCAATTATGCTTGCCATCAAGAAACTGCCTGATCTCCGTCGGCAGCTTGTTGCGCGCGTTTTCAATCGCCGTCGCGTGCGCCTGCTTCCATTCATTGTAGCTCTCAGAACTTGCCATTACCATATCCTCCCTGCCAACATTGTTAATCTTATGAATGTAACTTCGCTGTTTTCACCGATCCCGATCGCTTGTTCGCGCGATTCCAGTTCCGTATCACCGACAAAAGCGCGAAACAGCCCATCGTCAAACGCCTGCAAAGCCGTCTGCACCGCCTCATTCACGTCCGCTTTTTTGTCAGAAAACGGCAGACCAAACGCCATTTTGCCCGCCGCCTCCATCGCCGCAAACTGCTCATCCGAAACAAGCCGCGGCTCACGGCCATCAATTCGCCGATTGTACGCCGCCACACAGCTTCGCACGCAAGCGGTCACAAGCTCCTCCGCCGTCGTCGGAACGCCCTCGATCTCAAACGGTGTCGGCTCAACTGAAGCAATTTTCTTTCCTAATTTTTTCACATTTACATTTATTATCATGTTGATCTCCGATTAAAATTTAATAGTACAGATTTTCGTACAGTTACTGAACACGCATATTGTCAATTTGCACTTTTAAACGGGCAAATTGCGCACAAATCTGTATATATTGTATCACAAAATTGTTAACTTGTCAATAGAAAATTAACTTTTGTTGCACATCCGCCTGTAGTGCTACAATAGATCTTGTACAAAAGTTAATAAAAAAGAAAAGAGAGATAGGCAAAGATCTGATAGAATAAAGTTACCACAACAAAATTCAATAGAAAAGGAGCCTACCTCTCATGAATAGTATAACACAAGATATGATGTTTCGTCAATCCTTAATGAAATATTCGCAAAAATATGGCGTCAACCGAGCAAGCAGAAAATACAACAAGGCTCGCTCATACATATATTTCTGGCTCAGACGTTGGGACGGATCTGTTCAATCTCTTGCAGCGCATTCTAAAAGACCGCACCATCACCCTAATGAGCATACTCCTGAGGAAATAGCGCTTATCAAACGCTATCGCAGGCGTAACCCGAAGCTTGAGGTCACCGAGCTTTGGCACAGGCTAAAAAAGCAAGGCTACACAAGGCGTGTGGAAAGCCTATACAGAGTACTGAGAAGGCTCGGTCTGCTGCCTGAAAAGAAGAAAAAGACCAAACCCGCGCCAAAACCTTATGAGCAGATGACTTATCCGGGCGAGCGTGTGCAGGTCGATGTAAAAGTCGTACCCAGGTGTTGTCTTGCAGACCCGACAATGAAGCTGTATCAATATACGGCGATAGATGAGTTTACAAGGCTGAGGTTTTTGTATGGCTATGAGGAACAAAGCACCTATTCGTCGGCAGATTTTGCAAAGCGTTTGGTCGAGTGGTACAAGCGAAGAGGTATAAAAGTTGAGTGTATCCAAACTGACAACGGTTTTGAGTTTACAAATCGGTTTTCTCCCGGCAAGAAGAACAAGCAGACGCTTTTTGAGGCGACATTAGAAAAGCTCGGGATAAAGCACAAGCTTATCCGTCCATATACTCCGCGGCACAACGGTAAAGTTGAGCGCAGCCATCGTGAAGACCATAACAAATTTTACAAATGCCATAGTTTTTACTCATGCGCAGATCTGAATGTTCAGTTAGCCGCACGGTTAAGGCGGACAAACGACCGTCCCATGCGTCCGCTAAACTGGCTTTCGCCTATCGAATTTTTTAATAGCTATCT
>DBEZOM010000152.1:0-8402 GCA_048252855.1 Ruminococcus sp. | reverse complement strand
AATACTGCTTGAAAAACTGAAAGAAGAAGTGCTCGCGGCGAACCTCATGCTGCCGAAGTACGGTCTTGTAACATTCACATGGGGCAACGTTTCCGCCGTGGACAGAGAGAGCGGAATGATGGTGATAAAGCCCTCGGGCGTTGAGTACGACAGCATGACCGCCGAGGACATGGTGGTGGTAGACCTCGCGAGCGGCAAGGTGGCGGAGGGCAGATACAAGCCTTCGAGCGACACGCCTACTCATTTGGAGCTGTACCGCGCTTACGATAACATCGGTGGCATCGTGCACACCCATAGCCGCTGGGCGACGTCTTTCGCGCAGGCGGGCGTTGGCATAATTCCGATGGGCACTACGCAGGGCGACTATTTTTACGGCGAGATACCCTGCACGCGCGACATGACCCCCGCCGAGATAGGCGGCGAGTACGAAAAGGAAACGGGCACTGTTATAATCAAAGCTTTCGCGGGGGTAGACCCTATGACGATACCCGCGGTGCTTGTGAAAAACCACGGCCCGTTCGCATGGGGCGCAAATGCCGCCGAAGCGGTGCACAACGCGGTAGTGCTTGAGGAGATAGCTTTTATGAACTACCACGCCGCCGCGATAAACCCGCAGGCAGGCCGTATGCCGCAGGCTTTGCTTGATAAGCACTATCTGCGCAAGCACGGCGCTAACGCTTATTACGGTCAGAACTGAGATATAGATATTTTTTGCAGCGCTGTACGCTATGGGGGGTACGGCGCTGTTTTTTATCTATGATATTTCATGCTTAAACAAAAAGTACACAAATTAGTTATAAAAAATGTTTGATATATCTGCTTAAATGCTATACAATAGAATTATTATTTTAATTCAAAGGGGTAAATGTAAAAATGTGTAATACTGATGAATTTAATTCCAAGATAAAGCGCGTGCTCATTACTGAAGACGAGATAAAGGCGAAGATCGCCGAGGTCGGCGCGCAGATCAGCCGCGAGTACGACGGCAAGCCGCTGCTGCTCGTAAGCATTTTAAAGGGTGCTTTCGTTTTCATGGCGGATATTTGCCGCGCCGTTACCGTGCCCTGCGAGATAGGCTTTATGTGCGCGAAGAGCTACTATAACGGCACATCTTCCAGCGGTATTGTAAAAATAACCATGGATCTCGATCAGGATATAAGCAAGTATCATGTTATAATCGTAGAGGATATTATCGACACGGGCAGAACGCTCAGCGACGTTATCAAGCTGCTGAAAGCCCGCAACCCCCTCTCGCTCAAAGTAGTTACCCTGCTCGATAAGCCCGACCGCAGACTGGTAGACCTTAAAGCAGACGTTTCGCTCTTTACCATTCCCGACCATTTCGTTATAGGCTACGGTCTCGACTGCGCCGAGATATACCGCAATCTGCCCTACATAGCGGAATATGACGCGGATTAAACTTTAGCATAAAATATCAAAGCGTGTACCACGGTTTTGCGGCACACGCTTTTTTCTATATTCTGACTTTTTATCTACACATCAAACATAGGTGATAGTAACGCCCGAAGCTTTTATCCTGCCCCTTATCACAAGCGTTTTGTCCAGCTTCGCCGAGTTGGTAGCGCCCTCTTCCGAGATACCGCCCGCGCGGCAGTCAGCCTCTATGCGCACCATCCATTCGCGCGGGATGTACAGCTCAAGACCGCTGCAAAGCACGTCGAGGTTTATCTCGGCTCTGTTTTCAGCCATGTCCGCGCCGTCGAAATACACTTCCGAGCCGCTGTAATGGCAGAATATATCAGCCTTTTTGAACTGCTGCGAGGTGATGTAATTGGTAGCGCCCGCAAAGCTCGCGTTTATCTGCACATATTCGCCGTCGTATGAATTTTTCGTGCCCTCGGGCTTGCCGTAAACTCTGCCGCTCCACTTCTTCTGCGTCATGCGGTAGCGGTATGGGAATATCAGCGATAAGCCTATGCTGAGGCATACAGCCGTTATCAGCACGGGGAAGGGGGTGAGCTTTTCTATTCCCAGCGGCTCGGCGAAAAGTATCGCCATTATAGCCAGCGGGCAGAAAATTCCCCAAAAATTGAGGTGGCGTATGCTGTTGACGATAATGGGTATCAGCAGCAGCGAGATAACTACGCTCAGCGCGCTGACGCCGCCCAGCAGACCCAGCTTGCTGAGTATAACAGCAGCGCCGGCGAGTATGAAAAATAAGCCCCATATAAGATTTTTGCCTTTCATAAGTATCTCCTTTCACCCAGCCTTAATTTTAGTACTTTCAGATAACTGCGGCCGGCGTACAGTTGCTTGTCAGTTCCCGCGAAGCTTATCAGCGTGGCGGAAGCTAAGCCTTTTTCTACCGAGTAGATGTGCTTTACATTTACTATGGCGGATTTTGAAACGCGCACAAATTTCTGCGGCAGTGTGTTTTCAAGCTCGAAAAGCTTCGCCTTTACCTGAAAAACATCGTCCGCGGTGTGGGCGCTGAGAAAATTGCTCTCGGTCTCAAAGAAAAGTATAGAGTCCAGCGGCGGGAAATACTGCGTGCCGCCCTTGAAAAACGCTACGTCGGCGCTGCCCATAGCCTCAGCCGCGCGCTTTAAGCGGAGTATGTTTTCATCAACGTCGCGGCAATGTATCACCACTGTATCGGCGGGCAGCTCCTCGTCGGTAACTATTTTCACTTTCAATTTTCTCACCTCCGCTGATATTATTATATAGCAGATCGCCGCGTTTGTAAAGCGTAATTTGCCAAGCGGTAAAAAAACGGGGGTAAGCGGTATTTTTTCGCCCTCAAATGCGTGCTTTTCGGCGCAGACCGTACATACACATATGTAAATATATCCCAATATTCTTAATTTTCACATTATAATGCCTTGACATAACAGCCGTATTGCAGTATAATAAATAGTGTGTTTGCGCATATAAAAAAAGAGAGCGCAGACCTCGCGAAACTTGTGTATATATAGATTTAAAAACGGAGGATCAAAAATTGAGGACAACTTTTCCCAAAAGCATTTTACATATTATGATAGCTGCATTTGCCGTGCTCGCGGCGGTGCTCGCGCTGCCTGCGCTTACGGCTTCGGCGGCGGATGGCGCTTACTCTACGGGCGCGCTGCTGCCCGAATACTCCAGCTCGGAGGAGGTAAGCGTGCTAGACTACAAGGCGGACGCTAAAGGCAGCAAAGACAGCGCAAGCGCTATACAAAAGGCGCTGAACGTCGGCAAAAGCAAAGGCTCAGACAGCCACCAGGTAGTGGTGCGCGTGCCTGCGGGTACATATAAAATATCCAAAACGCTGAAAATTTATAGCAATACCCATCTTATCCTCGAGGACGGCGCTACGATAGTAAAGGGCTTTTCGCAGGGCTGTATGCTGAAAAACACCATGCAGTACGGCGGGGGCGGCTACGGCGCTGACAGAAATATAGTTATAGAGGGCGGCACATGGGACGGCAACACCTCGGCTTACAACAGTATGTATACCTTTTCTAATATACGAATAGCCCACGCGAACAACATCGCTTTCCGCGGGGTGAGCGTTATCAATAACAAAAACGGCCACCATCTGGAGATTGGCGGCGTTCAGGGGCTTTCGATAGACGGCTGCTATTTCAGCGGATATACAGGCTCGCTGGTGAAAGAGGCTATACAGCTCGACGTAATGAACAGCGCTGAGCTTTTCTCAGGCTTCGCGCCTTTCGACGACACCGCCTGCGACAACGTGCTGATACAAAACTGCTCTTTCCGCAACATACCGCGCGCGATAGGCTCGCACTCGGCGGTAGTCGGCAAATATTATACTAACGTCACTATAAGAAACAACAATTTCAGCGATATATGGGACGTTTGCATGATACTGTATAATTACCGCAAATGTACCGTTTCTGGCAATACGATCACCGACTGCGGCGCGGGGCTGACTTTCAATTACATGAGCGACGAGAGCTTTCGCCACTATTTCTGCGCGGTAACGGGCAACTCGACCTCGGGCATAAACACCGACGCGGATACCGTTATCACCGGCAACAGCATTACCACCGTGCAGACCACCATGCAGTTCGAGCCATACGCCATAAAGCTTTTCGGCAAGAGCGTTTCGGCTAATAAAGATTACCCCGCGTATAATTACACGGTGGATAACGTTAGCGTTACGGGAAACACGATAGTTACGGCGGGCAGCGCTATAAACGCTACCAACGTTTACGACAGCGATATATCAGACAACGAGATCTCGCCAAACGCCGATGTAGACTGCGTTGACTCTGACCTCATAAGCCTTTCGTACTGTTACAGCAACGACATAAAGAGCAACAAGATAAGCGGCTCTTACAAGAGCGGTCTGCGAGCCTCCAACGCCTCAGACCTCAGCATAACGGGCAATACTTTCAGCAAAAATGCCGTGTGCGCTATGGTGCTGGGCAACACGGAAAAATCATCGGTGAATAAAAACACCATTAAAGACAGCGCTACGGGCGGCGTGAAGCTGGGCGAGGGCTGCGCGAGCGTTACGGTAAACAAAAACGTCATCAAAAACTGCTCGGAGTACGGCATACAGGTAGTTTCGGCAGGCTCGGGCAAGGATATAAAGCTGAAATCAAACGACCTCTCGGGCGGCGCGGTAGGAATCTCCTGCATAAAGAGCGGCAAGGCTTACCTCTACGGCAATTCCTTCGAGGCGGTTTCCGATAAGGTGTACGCCGACGCCGAGGGGCTGATAACCCTTGCGGAAGCGAAGAACTTCACCGCCGAGGAAGTTACCGAAAACCGCATAAAGCTGATATGGAACTCTATCAGCGAGGCGGACGGCATATCCGTTTACCGCAAGCAGGCGGGCGCGGAGGAATTTGAGCTTATCGCTTCGGTAGACAGCGGCGCGCTTTATCAGGACGAGCGGCTGAACCCCGGTACGAACTACATTTACAAGATAGTGCCTTTCATCACGGTGAACGATACGGGCGTGAACAACACCGAGTCGAAAGAGATAGGCGCGAGAACTAAGATAAATATCTCCACGGCGTATATCGAGTGCGCTGACACGGCGGCATTCACGGCTATGCCCGTAACGCCGAACTTCAAGATAATAGCCGACAGCCGCGAACTTATGGCGGGCACGGATTACGACTACAAATTTGAAAACAACATCTACACAGGCACGGCTACCCTTACCGCCACGGGCAAGGGCGACTACGTCGGCAGCCTGACATACAGCTTTGAGATAACGCTGGGCATGACGGGAACTTCGAGCGGGGTATCGAGAAACGCGATAGCTTCCTCGGCTTTCACAAATGGCAGCGGATACAGATTTAAGGTAAGCTGCACCGAGGGCGGCGGAGCGCTGCTGGCGCAGGGCGATAATCGCCTTACCCGCGAGGAGATAGCTATAAACTCCATTCGTCTGGAAGTGCCCGTAGATACCTCGGTACGCGCCGAGCTTTGGAACGGCAGCGGCTACCGCGGACTTTAAAGGCAGGTGCGCAGTATGGCAGAAAATGTTTTAAGGTCTTTCAGATCGGTAAAAGCATATGTACGCGGCAAAACGCGGGCGGCTTCTGCCGAGAGAAAAAGGCTGACGGCGCTGGTATGCGCGGCAGTTTGCGCAGCGGCGGCGGTGGTATATTTCGCGGCATTCGGCGGCGCGGCTGAGCGGGAATACACGGGCGAAACGGGCGCGGCGGCAGATACGCCCCGTGCGGCGGCGCAGACGTATTTCGACGCATTCGCCGCGAGCGACGACGAAAAATACATAGCCGTGATGCCGCCTTTTTTGAAAGAAGAGCGCGCCTTGCTTTTCGATAACGAAGCGGAATTTTACGAATCATACCGCTCGCAGTTTGAGGACGAGCGGGAGTATTATTCGGCGGTGTACGGCTCAGACTTCGCGATCTCATACGCTGTAACGAACGAGCGGGCGTATGACGAGATAGCGGGCGAAAACGGCGTTTCGCAGGCGGAGATACTGGAGGTAAAAGCCTATATAGACGGCAAAAAGCTGCACCGCGAGCTTAAAGGCACGCTGACTGCCGTGAAGTGCGGCGAAGGGTGGTATATTTATGAAAGTGATTTTAAAGAAGCGTTCTGGTAACGGGAATTTCAGCCTGACCGAAGCGCTGGGTCTGCCTGATGTGAAGAAATACGCGCGGTACTGGCACAATATGCGCTCGCATTTTCGCACCATCACCGACCATCGACATATGGTGATGCGGCACTGCGTGAAAGCGGGGATACCTCTGCGCGGTCTGCTGCACGACCTCTCGAAATACACGCCCTCAGAATTTATCCCCGGCGTGAAATATTATCAGGGCACGCGCTCGCCGAACGAGGGAGAGAGGGAAGCTTACGGCTTTTCATACGCATGGATGCACCACAAGGGCAGGAACCGCCACCATTTTGAATACTGGACAGACTACGACCCGAAAACAAGGCTGATGAGCCCCGTAAAAATGCCGCTGAAATACGTCAAAGAGATGTTCTGCGACAGAGTTGCGGCGAGCAAGATATACAACGGGGAAAACTATACCGATTCCGACGCGCTGGCTTATTTTATGAAAGCCAAGGGCAGAAGAGTTATCCACCCCGACACCTCCGCGCTGCTGGAGCACCTGCTGAGAATGCTGGCCGCTAAGGGCGAGGAATACACATTCGACTATGTACGCCGACTGAGAAAATACTGATATGAAGAGATTAACTGATACAGCCGCTGCCGCCGCACTTTGTGCGATGTGCGCGGCTTTTGCGTATAACGGCGCGGAGATCGCCGTGACGGCGGTGCTGCTGACCTTTGCGGCCGCGCTTTTTACTATATATTCCGATATGCGGCGGGTTTCGCTTGCGGTGAACACCGTTTACGCGCTGGCCTGCTTTAAGTGCCCCGAGCTTTGCGCAGGGCTGCCCGCGGCTGTGTACGGCATGGCGGGGGCGGGGCAAAAGTTGCCTTTAGCAATATCCGCGGCGGCGCTTATGATGAGATTTGCCGACAGCGAATTTTCGGGAGCGATATTCTGCGCGGTATGTGCGGGGCTGGCTGTGCTGATAAGCGCGAGGACGAGCGCGCTGGAAAAATGCAGCCGAAAACTCATCGAAACGCGCGATAATTCCGCCGAGCTGAACATGATGCTGGCTGAGAAAAACCGCGCGCTGGCGCTTTCGCAGGACAGGGAAGTGTACATGGCGACGCTGAAAGAGCGCAACCGCATAGCGCGCGAGATACACGACAGCGTAGGACATATGCTGACGAGGAGCATTTTGCAGATGGGCGCGCTGACGGTGCTCACGCCCGAGGGCGAGCAGAAGGAGCATTTGAAGCAGATACAGCAGACGCTGGACGGCGCTATGACGAGTATGCGCAAAAGCGTGCACGATCTGCGCGACGAATCGGTAGACTTGGAGCAGATGGTGCGCACGGCGGCGGACGCGGCGGCTGAGAGATTTCGCATATCGCTGGATTACGACATGGGTTCGGACGCGCCGACGGAGGTAAAGCTGGCGTTTGCTGCGATCGTAAAAGAAGCGCTGACGAACGCGGCGAGGTACAGTGACGGCGACGAGGTGCGCATATCGGTGCAGGAGTACCCCGCGTTTTACAGAGTTATGGTGCGTGACAACGGCGCGAACCCTGTGCGGCGCGACATAGAGCCGACGGCGGGCGCGGCGGGAATGGGCCTAAGCAACATGGCTGACCGTGCGCGCGGGCTGGGCGGAAGCATAAATATATCGTCAGACGAAAAGGGATTCAGAATATTTGCGGCTGTGCCGAAGAGAGGGAGAGCGGCAGGAAAATCTGGACAAGCATGATTACGAGATGAGCAAAGCGCAGGAGAAGCTGTATGGATATGCGGCGGAGCGTGGGTACGACATGGCGAAGTTTTCGGACTTTTTTCTGCGGTCGGAGTACTGCGCGCGGGAGTTTGACCTGCCGTATGCGGAGTTCAAAGCGCGGTCGGCGGAGGAGAGCATGAAGCGGATACTTGCGGAAGCGGGGGACATTTTGACGGCGGGCGAGTGCGAAAAGCCCGACGATCTCGGCATAGAAAACGCAGGGTTTGTGGGAATGATCTACCGAATGCTGTACATCATCACGCCGTACACGAGCAGGGAACTGAGCAAAAAAGTGCCGTACAGCGAAGTATGGCAGAGGTTCGCCTGCACGCTGCATGAAACGGAGGACTACATAGCGGAGGACATATGCAATGCGCTGGGGCTGGAGTATTATGCGGACAGGGTGAAGCTTATGATATAGGGGGCTATGCAGCGTCGTTTTGAAATTGCATCAAGGAGCGGACATATGGGCAGGCAGATAAATTTTTACATGAGCGATAAAATGCGACAGGAGTTTGTGGATTATCTCACAAACGAAGGCTTTTGTTACGTAGATGATGGAGTCTGTGAAGAGGTAACCTATATTGCACCGTCTGATATTTATAGTTCTTTTA
>DBEZOM010000151.1:0-4897 GCA_048252855.1 Ruminococcus sp. | reverse complement strand
CATCTATTGACTATATTTCTGAAATTTGTTATAATATTTTTGGGTGATTTTATGAAAGAAAATATTGAAAGGCAGCTTGCGTATCTGGAATTTGTAAACAGAGAAAACAGTTTTTGCCACCACCGTTACAGCGATGAAATGCTGCAATACGAGCTTATCCGCGACGGCGACCCGCGCGCAGAAGAAGAGGCGGAGCGCATGATACACTCCGCCGAAATGGGGCATCTCTCAGACGACCCGCTGAAAAATCTGCTTTATCTGCTGATCTGCAACATCACGCTGGTAACGCGTTTTGCGATAAGCGGCGGCATGGACGCGGAAAAAGCCTACAACGCCAGCGACCTCTACATCAGAAAATTTGACGGCGCGCGCACCCCCGCCGAGCTTTACGCCCTGCACCGCGAGATGATCGCCTACTTCGTGAAAGCCGTTGCCGCCGCGAAAAAGGGGCGCATTTGCTCGCGGCAGATAGTCGGCGCGGTGGAGTACATCGGCACGCATCTGCACGAGCGGATAACCGCCGCCGCGCTTGCGAAAACCGCGGGTCTGAACGTTTCGTACTTTTCGACGCTTTTCAAGCGCGAGGTCGGCATGAGCGTCACCGAATACGTCATTTCAAAGCGCATGGAAGCGGCGGAAAATATGCTGCTCTACTCCGACTACGCGCTTACGGACATTTCCGACATTCTATGCTTTTCCAGTTACAGCCATTTTGCGCGCACGTTCCGCAAATACCACGGCGAAAGCCCGAAGCAGTACCGAAGCGAGCATTTCCGCGCGAACGGCATGAAGTAGCGTCAATATTTTCTCTGCAATATCGCGAAAGCCGCCGAGTAGATGACCAACATTCCGCAAAGCACAAATGAAATGCCCAGCGCAAGCTCTTCGCGTCCCATGAATTTCAGCACCAGCACCGCGGCCGCCGAGCCGAGCGCCGAGATGTAGAAAGCCCATGCGCGGGCACGGGTCGCGATGAAAGAAACGCGCTCGTCCTTTTGGCTGATGTCCATCTGCTTCGCAAGGCTTGGGTTTCTGCGGTATTTCGCGCCGTTTATAAGCCGCACCAAACCGACCGCCGCGATGCCGCCGCCGAAGCCCGACCAAAACGAATCCAGTGTACCGATACAGCCGAGCACCAGCAATACTATTCCTGCCACTAATATAAATGCGTACCATATCATCTTTCTTTTGCTATACATATCTCATTCCTCCTCAAAAATAAATACGTCCTCGATCCTCAGCCCAAAAGCCTGAGCAATATTGTGCGCCAGCGTGATGGAGGGATTGTACCTGCCGTTTTCGAGCGAGATTATCGTCTGGCGGGTAACGCCGAGTCGCTCGGCAAGCGCCTGCTGGGTCATTTTGTTCTCCCTCCGCAAGTCCGCTATTTTATTTTTCAAGCCATGCACCTCCTAAAATGTAAAGCTTGCTTTACAATATCATTATAGCACCCGTTTTGCAGAATGTCAAGCGTGCTTTACATTTTCGGACGTAAATTATCCGTGAACGATAATGTTTACAAAAGATAATATTATTGCATATCTGTACGGTAGATCGTTACCGTCGCGCCGTTATCGGTAGTTTCTATCAGCGAGCGCAAAGGAACTTGCTCGAGAAATGCGAGCGCGCGGCTATCAGTAACGACGAACGGCACGCAGTTATCCGCCGCCGTACCGCTGTTTTCTATGAAAATGCGGCACTTTTCGCCCTCGCAGTCCTCGCCCTCGAGCATATAGCGCGCCGAAAGCTGTGCGCCGCCGCGGGTTATCCGCTGACTGTCCACGCCCGTGCCGATAATATCGCCGCTGAAATACGGGCCGAAAGCCTTGCCCGCGAAAGGCACCATCACTACCGCGCACTTGCCGCCCATGACGTTATACGGCGCGCCGCAGACGGTCTTGATCGTCATGATGAGCGATCTTTTTGAAAATTCCATAAATATGCCACTCCCCCAAGCGCCGCCGCCCGCCAAACTGTTGACAAAAGCGCGGCGCGTATAGTATAATTATATATGAAAATGCTGCGAATTGCAAGGCATATCGGGGCAGTGTGAAAGATTTTACAAACCGGAAGATATTTGACAAATGTATAATTGGAGGAAATTTATGAGAGCTATGCAAATTAAGAGGATAGCGCTGCTGCTGACGGCGGGCGCGACATTGGCGGCGGCGGGCTGCACATCGGGCGACGACAGCTCGGCGGAAAAGACATCGGCGGCTGAGAGCACAGCTGAGGTCACGGAAAGCGCTGCGGAGGCCACGAGCGGCGGCGGATTTAAGGTAGACGGCACAAAGCTGCTTGACGCGAACGGCAACGAATTCATCATGCGTGGGATAAACCACCCACATTCGTGGTACGCCGACCTTGACGAAACGGCGTTCCCCGCGATAGCCGACACGGGCGCGAACTGCATAAGAATAGTTTGCTCCGACGGCGGACAGTACAACAAAGACAGCCTTGAAACGCTGGAAAAGCTGATACAGCTCAGCATCGACAACGACATGATCGCGGTGCTCGAGGTGCACGACGCGACGGGCAGCGACAACGTTAGCGACATCAGCGCGGCGGCGGACTACTGGGTAGAGATGAAGGATGCGCTCATCGGCAACGAGCAGTACGTTATCCTGAACATCGCGAACGAGTGGGTAGGAAGCTGGAACGCGGACGTTTGGGAAGAAGGCTACACCACGGCGATACCGAAGCTGAGGGAAGCGGGTATCAAAAACACGATAATGGTCGATTCGGCGGGCTGGGGGCAGTTCGGCGACTGCATAGCGCAAAGCGGAAAAGCCGTTTTCGACTCAGACCCCGAGGGCAACACGATGTTTTCGGTGCATATGTACGGCACGGCGGGCAAGAACGCGGAGACCATCGAGAAAAATCTGACTAATGCGACCGATCAAGGGCTATGCGTATGCGTAGGCGAATTTGGCTACACGCATACGGACGGCGACGTTGACGAAGCGTACATAATGGAATACTGCGAGAAAAACGGCATCGGCTACATGGGCTGGAGTTGGAAAGGCAACAGCGGCGGAGTAGAGTACCTCGACATAGCGAACGAATGGGACGGCTCGGTGCTCTCTCCCGACTGGGGCGAAGTGCTGGTGAACGGCGAGAACGGCATTAAAAAGACCGCTAAGAAGTGCAGTGTGTTTGAGTAAAATTATATGGAGGGGCTGACGGATATGGATAAGAAAACGATAATGAAACTAGCGTGCATATGTGCTGCGGTGGGAATGATCTCTCTTGCGGCGGCGAGCTGCGGAAATACATCAAAAGAAAGCTCATCGGCGGAAACTACCGAAACAAAAGAGGTAGTCACCATGACTACTGCGGCGACCACTGCCCAAACTTCGGCAACAACGGAAACCACGACTACAACTACAACTGCTGCTGAGGCGGTCACGGAAATAAGTTCGGCGGCAGAGCCTGAACAGCCAGAGCCCGAGATACTGCACCTTGACTATCTTTACAGCGCGGCAAACAGACTGGAATTTACCGTGAGATCCATCGACGGGGCTACTGATCTGATCGACACGGGCGGCGGGTATCTTCTGGGCGTTGAAAAAGTTAAGTATTACTTTGGCATTGCTGACATAAGAACATTTTTAGACAGCGCCATCGACAAAAACGATTTTGAAAAAACCGCCAGGGGCGACATTACATACAAGCCGCGCGAGGGCAGCAATGTGCTTAACTGCATGGGCGAGGAATTTACGCTTACATCCTACTACCTCGACTACAACGGCAGGGGCAGCAGCCAATACGTCGGCTCAGACGGCAAGACCTACCATATCGACAACGACATCAGCTTTGAGTTAGACCAATTCACCGGCTCAGCATATTACAGTCTGAAAGGCGAGGACGGTCAGCAAGCGTCGAAAGAGGAGAGTTTCGGCGAAAACGCGTACATCGAGATAACCTACGACCAAGCGAAAGCTCTGCGCGACGGCAGCGAGGTTTACTACATACAGTACGCCGCGGACGGCAGCATCATGAAGATCGAAGCCGGAGAGTGAGGAGTTAAAACTGCAAAAAATACAGCCGTTCCTTGGTGCGGGTCATTCGCACGGGGGAACGGCTGATTTTGTTTGGTTTTAACAACGGAGAATTAGCCGCCTTTACAAATTCCCATTTGAGCTTTGCCGACAGAGAATAGATGATGAGCATTGCGCAAAGCAGGGGGACTGCAATAATTTAGAGAAGTATATGTTTTTTCATAGCTTCTCCTTGTCAAACTTGTTTTTTGATCGTCTGAATATCAAAAATCCGACTAAAATGCTCAAAAACGAAATAATACCAATAGTTAAAGGCTTGTTACTGATCTTCATTCCCGAATCAGTTGGGTAATTGTTGCTCCAATAATACTCAAGCTCGTTATTGGAAACATCATATTTGACATCGCCGGAAATGTAGCCTTTATCCTTGTCATCGTTATGCACTTCAAAAGTATCCGAGATCTGCATTATATCGCCGTTTTTATCAAGTATCGCTATCTTGAAGGCTCTGTTTTTGTCATAAAGATCTGAATTACAAATTGATCACCAAGGTCTTAAACTTTGAATTCGTTTAACAAAAGTTCCGTCGTCAGGTGAAAACACAAATCTGAATCCGTTGAAATCATTTACAATTAGTTCACCATCAATATAATTGATCATTACATACGGCGAAATAAACTTATATTCCGGACATACCCTTTCTTTATTCTGAATTCGCCAGATAATATTTCCTTCCATATCAACAGCATATATGTTGTCGATTTCATCAGATCTTGCAGACGCATCCAGTTCATTTAATTGTACAATTATCCTATCATCAAATAAAACAAAAGAATAAATGTTATGTTCAAAATAAACAGCAGAGTTATTAAAATATAGATTATTCTGATTAATTT
>DBEZOM010000150.1:0-4720 GCA_048252855.1 Ruminococcus sp. | reverse complement strand
CGCTATACGCTCTTATCTGCTGAAAGATGAGTACGGCGATTACCTTATACCGCTGGAGAAACAGCGCCCTGTGTTCCTTATGGGCCCTCCGGGTATCGGTAAAACTGCCATCATGGACCAGATAGCGCAGGAGATGCAGGTAAACCTCGTTTCTTACGCTATGACTCACCAGACCCGTGAATCTGCTATCGGTCAGCCTATGATAGTTGAGAAAAACTTCATCGGTAAAGACGTTAAGGTATCAGAGAGCACGATGTCGGAAGTTATCGCGAACATCTATGAAACTATGGAAGAAACAGGCATCAAGGAAGGCATACTCTTCCTCGATGAGATCAACTGCGTAGACCAGTCGATAGCTCCTATGATGCTCCAGTTCTTACAGTACAAGATCTTCGGCAAACATCAGATACCCGAAGGCTGGGTAGTTACCACCGCAGGTAACCCGCCCGAGTTCAACCACGCCGTTACCGATTTCGATATTGCAACCCTCGACCGTCTGAAAAAGGTAGACTGCGTTGCCGACTTTAACTGCTGGAAAGAGTTCGCGCTGAAAGCGCAGGTACATACCGCTATCATCACATATCTTACCGAGTTCCCCGACCACTTCTACGGTATCGACTCGACCGAATCGGGCAAGCAGAGCTTCGTTACCGCCCGTGCGTGGGAAGATATGTCGGATATGATGCTGCTTCACGAAGAGGGCGGCGTACCCGTAGACCTTATCCTTATAGAACAGTATATACAGAACCACGATATAGCCGTTGACTTCAACGATTTCTACAACTACTTCTGCGAGGTCAAGGAAGCTTACCATATCGAGGACATCATTGCGGGCAACGCTTCCGCTGAGATAAAGGAAATGGCGAAGTCTGCGGGCAAGGAAGAAAAGGCTATCCTGCTCGACGTGCTCACCGCCGAGGCTTCGGGAGCTATGCAGTACAGCCGCGAAATGACCCGCCTCCTCGAGCAGATTCTTCCTCTGCTTCAGGATTCGGTAGAGCGTTTGGCTGAGGGCTTCTCTAACCGCGAGATCTTCTCGCAGCATATCCTGCGCCGTCAGCGCGAGCTGGAAAAGAAGATCACCGCGCGCGTTATCAGCGCTTCCAAGAAAAAGGTAGAGCGCTGGGTCATCCACCACCTCGAGAACTACCTCGACGCTACCACTCAGGCTAGGGACAACCGCCGCGCTATACTCACGATAATGCAGATGTACGATGAGAGCGTGAACAAGGCAAAGGCTATAACTCAGAGCGCGGTAGATATATTCTTCAATACCATTCGCTTCGTTATAGACGTTTACGGTATCGGCAACGAGCTGCTCACCGTTTTCAATAACCTCTCTATCAACGCTAACTCGGCTAAGTTCATCGAAACTTACGGCTTTGAGGATTATATGTGCAACCCCGGCGGCCCCGAGCCGCAGGCTGATTACAGCAGATTCGACCAGTTCAAGATCAATTTCACTATCGAAGAGCCGCAGCAGCGCTTCCGCAGAGGAATGTGATCGGTTGACTGTTTGTATGAAGTCATAAAAAGTTTACAATTTGCGCTGTTGACAAATCGGCGGCAGTGGTGTATAATATATTAGAAATGAAAGCAGGGCAGTTTCCGCTCTCACCTCAAGCGCCTTAGCGGCTGCGAAAAGGTAACCGTTTTGATATTTACGCCACGCGCTTTTTCAGAAGCGCTTATATGTGCGATATTTTCACGGACGCGGAAAGCTTTTCTGCGTCCGTTTTATTTTCTGATGGAGGTGTACTGTTATTAACAACAAAGACTACAAGATCAACGAGGACATCCGCGAAAAAGAGATCAGAATAGTAGATTCTGAGGGTAATCAGCTCGGACTTATGTCCTCGAGAGACGCACTCGAGAAGGCTTACAGCGAAGATAAGGATCTTGTTATGATCGCCCCGAACGCAAAGCCGCCTGTTTGTAAGATCATGGATTATCGCAAGTTCTGCTTTGAACAGTCAAAGCGCGAGAAGGAAGCGAAGAAAAATCAGAAGGTCATGGAAGTTAAGGGAATAAGACTTTCCTCTAACATTGATACTCATGACTTTAACACAAAGGTCAATCAGGCTCGCAAGTTTCTGGAGAATGGCGACAGACTTAAAGTAGAGGTTCGCTTCTACAAGAGAAGCTTTGCACATCCGGAGTACGGCGAAGAGCTGCTCAAAAAGTTTGCAGAGGCAGTTTCAGAATCGGGCGTTGTTGATAAGCAGCCTAAGATGGAGGGACGCAGATATGTCATGTTCGTCGCTCCTAAGTCAGCAAAGTGATCAAAATTTAAGGAGGATAAATTTATGCCTAAGATCAAAACTCATTCCGGCGCCAAGAAGCGTTTCAGCGTAACCGGCAGCGGAAAGGTAAAATTCCAGCACACAAATAAGAGACATAGACTCACGCAGAAGGATCACAAGCGCAAGAGAATCCTGCGCGGTGCAGCTATCGCTGATGACTCTAATGTAAAGAACATTAAGGCGCTCATTCCTTACAAGAAGTAATAACACGGGCCTTTAGGCTTATTAAATGAGACTTTCAGAAAATTTCAGGAGGTAATTTACTATGGCTCGTATTAAGGGCGCAATGATGACTCGTAAGAGAAGAAATAAAACTCTTAAGCTTGCAAAGGGCTATTTCGGTGCTAAGAGCAAGCATTTCAAGATGGCTAAGCAGGCGGTAATGAAGTCCGGCCAGTACGCTTACATCGGAAGAAAGCAGAAGAAGAGAGATTTCAGAAGACTCTGGATCACCAGAATCTCCGCAGCAGCTAAGCTCAACGGAATGAATTATTCCACTTTCATGAACGGCTGCAAGAAGGCCGGTATCGGTCTTAACAGAAAGATGCTCTCCGAGATCGCTATCAACGATCCCGCAGGCTTCACAGCTATCGCTGAACAGGCTAAGGCTGCTCTTTAATCCATACAAATGACGCGCAAGCCGATAAAAGCCTGCGCGTTTTTCGTATTTTTGGAGGACATTTATAATGCTCATTTCAGGCAAGAATAACCCGAAGGTAAAGCTTTACCGCAAGCTTTACGAAAGCAAAAAGGCGCGCGGCGAAACGGGGCTTTTCGTCGCCGAGGGTATAATAAACTGCATAGATCTCGCTCAGCTTGCCGAAAAAGGGCTTTTCGGGATAGAGGCGGTGTTTTATACCCGCGAGGCTGTTGAAAAATACCGCAGTCAGCTCAATACCGCCGCGCTGGAGGATTTCGACCCCCGCCGCAGATTTGAGATAACGCCCGAGGTCGCCGAGAAAATGGGCGGCGTGGAAAAAACTCAGGGCGTTTTCGCGATAGCTAAAAAGCTCGACCGCAAGCTTACCGCCGAAGAGATCTCGCCGCGCGGAAAATACCTCGTGCTCGACAGCGTGCAAGACCCCGGCAACCTCGGCACTATGATACGCACCTCCGCCGCGGTGGGCATAGAGGGGCTTATCATGACGGGAAATACCGTCGATCTTTATAACCCTAAGGTCGTGCGCTCGGCTATGGCGAGTATGCCGCGCGTCAAGCTTTACATCGAAAAAGATTACGCTAAGGCGGTCGAGCTGCTGAACGCTGCGGGCATAAAGACCTGCGCGGCGGTGGTGCATGGCGGTGAGTCGGCGCGGGAATTCGACTTCTCGGGCGGGTGCGCGGTGGTCATCGGTAACGAAGCCCGCGGACTTTCGCAAGAGGACGCCGCTCTTTGCACACGCGCGGTGACTATCCCGATGAAGGGCGATATGGATTCGCTCAACGCCGCCATCGCGGGAACTATACTGCTTTGGGAGATGAGCTGCCATGAGTAACGCGGGCGAAACGGCGCTTTGGGTGTGGCTGAGTTTGGTCTTCGGCACGGCGAACGAGCGTATGTGGCAGCTCAGCGACAGCTACGATAACGTGCTCGATTTCTGCAAAGCGGCGGCTCGCGGCGCGGTAAAGGGCATGACGGCGAACGAGCGGCAGGCGGCGCGCACGGTGAAGCTTTCCGAAGCGCGCGGGCTTATCGCAAAGTGGGCGGAAAAAGGCGTGCAGACGGTCGGCTTCGGCGACGAGCTTTACCCGAAGCGGCTGAAATGGATACCCGACCCGCCGCCCGTACTGTATGCGCGTGGCGATATTTCGGCGCTCGGCTCGCAGACAGCTATAGCGATAGTAGGCACGCGCACGCCCTGCGAATATTCGGTGAGCGCTATGAATATGATATGTTCGCAGCTCGTGGAAGCGGGCGCGCTGGTGATAAGCGGCTTCGAGCAGGGGCTTGACTGCGCGGCGAACAAGGCGGCTCTCGCGGCGGGCGGCAAAACGGCGGCCGTCTGCGGACGCGGTATACTCTGCAAATCGCCGATAGATAAGTTGGCCGAGGGCATAGTCGGCAGCGGAGTTTTAGTGTCCGAATTTACGGACAGTAACGATTACCGAGCGCCTACTTTCGGTTCGCGCAACCGCATACTTTGCGCGCTGGCGGACGGCGTGGTATTCATCGAATGTTCCGACGTCAGCCGCGGTTTGGATAACGCCGAAAAGGCGCGTGCGCTGGGCAGACCGATATTCGCCCTGCCGCCCGCCGATATTACCGACCGCAGGTTTTACGGTCAGCGCGACCTGCTGCGAGCGGGGGCAGTGCCGATATTCGGAGCTTACGACGTGGTGCGCGCTCTGAAAAATTCGGGCAAGGCGGAGGACATGATACTGCCTGACATTTTTGAGAATAAAAAGCAGACAAAGAC
>DBEZOM010000149.1:0-8790 GCA_048252855.1 Ruminococcus sp. | reverse complement strand
GTAACGTCCTTGCTGCCGCAGCTTATCTGTCTGTTTGCAAGGTTTTCGCCGTCGTAGCCGGGCTGATTGCTGATCGACTGGAATGCGCCGTTGTTGATACCTACGGTAGAAACAACATTGCCGCCGTCGTCGATGAAGAGGATGTTCTTGTTGCAGTGCAGCGTGCCGTTTACCTGAAGCTTGCTGCCGCCGTCAGAACCAACGCGGATGTAAAGGTTGCCCTCTACGAAAAGGTCGCCGTTTACGGTAAATGTCTGAGCGCCGTTGCAGATGACCATATCGCCCGACTGGTAGGTAGCGTTGTTGCCGATGTAGCAGTAAACATTGCCGTTTACAGTGCCTGCGGCTGTCTGTCCGCCGACCTTGTTGTCGTAGCCGCCCATCATAGCGGAGTAGTCGGGGTTGGTAGAGCCTGCAAGGTTCTGGGGAAGATTTCCCACATACAGACCGTGGGTGTACATATCTATCGGCTTGCTGCTGTCGCCTATGGTAAGGGCGTTCGGCATACCCAGCCAGATCTTCTTGTCAGCCTTGATGTAGCCATCTCTGTTGGAAAGATTGGAAGCGTCGTAGCCTGCGTCATCGCTGTTCTTGCCGTTCACGTCGGTCTTGCCGATAGCGGTGCTGATAGTAGTCTGGTTGTAGAAGAACATATAACCCTCAGTGGTGATGGTCATAGCCTGCTTAAAGAAGTTGCCTGCCTTAGCGGCGTTGCTCTTGTTAGGCTCGTAATTGAGCGAACCGGACTTGTTTATTACGTCAGAGAAGCTTGTGCCCGAATTGAAGTACAGATTGTACTCGGAGTAGATGTGGCTGGTGAAAGCCGCGTTGTTACAGCCGAGGGTGATGTAATTCATATCGGCAGCGCCGGTCTTTTTCTCAAGGCAGATGTCGCCGTCGATAGGCGAAGCCACGCCGTCTGAGAAGTTTGCGCCCTCAGAAGCCTCAAGCGCGTTAGAGGGGATGTTCGGGGTCTCCTTTACGCTGTCGAATACGACAGATGCGCTCTGGGTCTGAGTTGAGAATGTGCACTCGGAAATTACCTTAAAGCCGTTAGTACCGTTTTTCTTAACGTGCAGGGTAACTGTTCCGTAGGTGCTGCTAAAATCTGAGTCTGCGGGCATTGTAACGTCGATGGCTGTGCCGTCGCCGCCGCTTGCCAGCGCTTTAAGTGCGTCGTAATTGTTGTTGTAGCTTTGAATAAATTCCGTAAGCGCGGCCTCGGCAGTTATCTTGGCCTGCGTGCGCTGAACATTTCGGCTCGAAGCTTTGGTCGTCGCTTTTACAACGCCCAATGCAATGGTCGCAAGAGTGATGCAGATCATGGACATACATACTACCGCCAGCATGACCGAACCATCTTGATTTCTCTTGATCTTCTTTTCCATCTTCGATTCTTAACCACCTTTCCAAAGTATCAGTAAAATTTTTAATCAATATATAACACGTTATGGTAGGCAGGTACTTTCCGAGCCCTTCCTACCATTTGCGTGTATATTTATCATTCAGCCGTAGCGTTCACCTGCTGAGTCTCGGTGTTGTTCATCTCATCGGGGCTGGGTATATCTCTTACCATCATGAAGGTAAGGGAGATGCTGCCTGTGAAGGTAGAGCCGTCCTGATTGTCGCCTACGTCTGCGATAGAGAGCTCGTTGATAACAAGGCTCTTCTGCGAGTAGGTCTCGAGGTTGTTGAGGAAGTTCATCAGGTTCGACTTGTTGCACTCGAAGTCAAAGCTCATGTTGTAAGAGTTAACGTCGATGGTGCTTTCAGCAGTGCCCGTGATAGAGGTCTCGTCGACGCTGGTGCCGTCTACGATAGCGTCGATGGTGGTAGACTGCGAATTAGGCGCGTAGGTAAATCTGTCGAGCGAGGTAGTTCCCAGCTCGCTAATGCTAAGGTTCAGGTTCTTGATCTGGCTGTCAGCCGACTTGTTCTCGCCGCCGTCGAGCATCTTCTGTACAGTCTGTGCTGCCTCGTACTGGGGCATTACATCATAGAAAACGTCTGCGGTGTTCTTAGCCTTGTCGTAAGCGTCCTGAGTTTCCTGAGGAAGGTTCTCGTCTTCCTTTATCTGAGTCTGAAGCTGCGAAAGCTCCATTTCCTTGCTGTCAAGCTCCTGGCTGGCGCTTCTCGCGCTTTCAATAGCAGGTTTGATGAAGAGCATAATGCCTGCGATCCATACGAGTACAACAAATACGCCTATAAGGAGCATCTTATCTCTCTGATTAAGTTTCATTATTCTGCAACCTCCCCTGATACTGCCTGAGTGTCGTCTTCTACTTCAATGGGCTTGAGATACATAGTTACCGAGGAGATAACTACGGGGCTGCCCGCTTCTCCCGTACCGGTGTAGCCGCTGTATGTAACGTCTGCGAAGTAGTCGTCGTCCTTTATCGACTGGATAAAGTCGTTAGCCGTCTGCTGTTCTTTCAGCTCAACTTCCGTGATGGTGACTGTTCCGTCGCTCTTGGAGTAGCTGAAGCCCGTGTAGGAGTTCGCCTTAGCGCCCTCGGAATCGCCCGAGCCGATGTGGTTCTCGATCTCCTTAAATATGCCTTCCTTTACTACGGGTATCGAGTAAAGGTTGTTCTTAGCTACGTTTACCTGCGTCTGGTAATCATTTACCGTGATGAGGTAATCATGCAGCTTTTGGTTTTCTGCGATAACGGCGTTGCACTTGTCGATCTCGCCGTTGGTCTTTTCGATGTCATCTCTTACGCTTCCCTCGTGCAGGCTTACTACCAGCGTAACTGCGCCGATGAGCGCTGCCGAGATAACGCCTGCTACAAGAGCGGTCAGCAGAGTGCCGCTGTTGCTCGTGCCCGCCTTACCGGTAGCGGTATCTACCTCGAGGAGGTTGATGCGCTCGGTCTGCTTGTTTCTCTTATAAAGAGCACCGATAGCGTTAGCGAAGATGGTGAACTCAAAGTTTTCGTAACCTGTGATCTGCGAAGGAACGCCGAGTACGGAAGCCTTAACGTCGAGCGAGTCGAGAGCGTCAACGAGCTTGATGTAGTCGTCGATCTTGCCGTAGAGCACTACGTTGTCGAGTCCCGGGCCGCCTCTAGCCTTGTTGAACTGTTCCATACGGAAGATGTTCTCGCTGATAGCCTCGGTCAGGTACTCTTCTGTTTCGTAATCTTCTTCGGAGATCGGCTCGTATCTTGCGAAAGCCATCTGACCGTTCTCAAAGAGTATCAGTCCGAGGAAGTTATCGTCTATCTGGCAAACCAGCAGCGGCATCTTTTCGAGGTTCGACTTGTCAGCCAGAACTATTCTCGAAATCGAGTTACAGCTGATGTTTACTGAGCGCAGGTTTATCGACATGATGTTGAAGAGCTTGCGGAAGCCTTCTACTATCGAGGACGGGCAGGCGGTAGCCAGCACCTTTACCGAGCCGGGGTTATCCTCGCCGGCTTCACCTACAATAGTATATGAAATCGAGTACTCATCGGTAATACCCATTTCCTGCTGCATCTGGTTCTGTACCATGCTCAGGAATTCGTTACCCTTTGCCTTAGGAACTATAAGCTCCTTGAATACGATGTTGCTGGAAGAGAAAGTTACTACGGCTTCCTTATCCATCATTACCTCAGCCTTGAGGTTTGTGAGCAGCAGCTCGGAGAGTCCGGAAAGGTTTATTACCTCTCCGTTCATGATCATATCCTCCGGAACCGCAACGCTCAGTGATTTTTCGATTCTGATCTTGTTAGCGGAGTTATCGCCTTTTACGATGTTTATTTGTCTATCAGAAATATCAAAAGACAGCATTTATTCCTTCACCTCTTCTAAAGATTTTCTTTGTATTTGTAATAGCTGTGATTTTATCGACTTTATTACGAGTTCTCGAGCGAACCGATACCGCCGTAAAGCAGCGGGAATATACCTGCGAGGCAAAGGCCTATCGCAATACCCATGATGATTATCATGCACGGCTCGAGCAGTGCTACCAGACGCTTAACTGCTGCGTCGGATTCTTCTTCGTAGAAGTCTGCTGTTTTCTCAAGTATCTCATCGAGTGCGCCGGATTCTTCACCGACGTAGATCATCGAGCAGAACATTCCCTCGAAGATCTCGGTCTTTTGCAGCGAGATAGATACGGGCGAGCCCTGTTTTACCTCGTCTACTACCTGTATGAACATCTTATCTACATAAGTGTTCTCCAGTACCGACGAAGCTCTTTCCAGACACTCTACCATAGGGATACCGCTGGCGTAAAGAGATGAAAGAGTTCTCGAAAAACGGCCTTCGTATATCTTGACCATAAGCGGGCCGACGGCGGGCATTTTGAGCTTCATAAGGTCAAATTTCAGCCTGATGTCGGGCACCTTCAGCGCATATCTTATCGCGAGCACTACTACTACTATCGCGAGTATCAGTATGTACCATTTTGATTTTAAGAAGTCGCTGAATTTAAAGAGCGCACGCGAAAGCGCGGGCATTTCTTCTTCAGACATAAGACCTGCGAACGTAGGCATGATGAACGTAAACATACCTATTACCATTACTATGGTGAGCACGCCGAGTATGATAGGATACATCATAGCGCTCTTGATAGTATTCTGGGTCTTGTTCTGATTTGCGTAGAAGTCGCTGAGGCGCTGTACTGTAATATCGAGGTTGCCAGCAGATTCGCCCGCGTCGATCATGCTTATCATAAAGTCCGGAAAGCTTCCATTTCTTGCGATAAGCGCCTCGGTAAAGTTAGAGCCTTTATTAACGTCTTCATACAGTGCGAGCCACACGTTTTTAGCGCCCTTGTTCTTTTCTTCCTTATACATTATATCGAGCGCTTTAACTATCGTAAGACCCGATGTAAGCATAGCGGCAAGCTGACGGCACGAAAACGCAAGCTCTTTTGTTTTGAACTTGTATATGCTCGTTTTTGTTCCGCCGAGCGCTTCTGTGGTAGAAATCAGAAACAAGCCTTGTTCGTAGACTTTTTCCTGAACCTGCTGCTCGTCCTCGGCCTCCATAACGCCTTTCAGCGTTTTTCCGGTAGAGTCCTTCGCAACATAGCTGTAATTTTTCATATTAGTAGTTACACCTCCGCCTTTTAATACGGCGCGCGTTTTCCGAAAGCGCCGAGCGCCCTAAAAGACCGCCGCCGTTTTCACGAAATGCACACACAACGTATTTTATACTATTATATCATTTTTTTTAGATTTATTCAAGCACTATTAAAACTTTTTTCATTATCTTAATTAACAAAATCTGAACCGTTAATTTAGACATTTTGACCAAAACCCACAATTCTGCAAATACCGGTACAAATTTCCGCCTGTCAAGACTCGCTCTCTCGCGGCAAAAAGCTCACGGGGTGCTTCTTTTTGTAGCGGGTGTAAGAGATCATATACAGCGCGAACTGCACGCCGAGTATCAGCAGTATGCCGAGCGCCGCGGCGGCTTTTAGATCCATGCCGAAAGCGAGCACCAGCCAGCGGCAGGGGAAGTAGAAAAGATAATATGCAAACTCCACGCCGCGGGTAATATCGTTAGGATTGTAGAAAATAACGGGCACGAAGTAGGCTATCAGCATGACGATATGGGTAATGCTGACGAGTATAGCGTCCCAGTTTTCGTAAGCGGCGTGCTTTTTGCCGTCATCGTAAAAAACTCTGCCGAGCATTGCCGCCATAACTATCGCCGCCGTGACCGAGCCTGCCTGATCAGTAACGAGAAATTCCTTTAGCGTGAGCCAAGAAGCAGGCATTACTGAAGCCGCCGCCCAAAGCAGCAGTTTTCCCGCCGCCACGCCCACCGCGCCGCAGCCGATCATTAGCAAAAGTCTGAAAAGCGTATATTTTACGCCGTCTGAATAATCCATAGCTATCCTCCATTTTCCGCAGGCAGTGCCAAGCGCCCGCCCGACCGCCTGTACGTCGTCTTATATATAATAGTATATCACACGCAGGGAGAAAATACAAGTATCGTGGCGGGGGATATGAAAATTTCACAATGGGCGCAAAAAAACTGCCGTCCCCCACGCACCATTCGCGCCAAGGACGGCAGTTTGTTACTTATTATTTTTTATCAGGTATCAGTTATCTTATTCCCGCTTCCACATAAAGATGTTCACCGCTATCGGCATGATGTATACCGCCAGCAGTACTATGCAGGCAAGCGCCGCCGCTGCCGCCGCGCCGACCTTGTCAGCCGTGCGGGCCAGCTTTTCAGAGGGGTGCAGCTTTTTGCGAAGCAATAGGTACACCGCCGTAGCCGCCACGCCGCATATCGAAAGCGCCGCGCCCGCCGTGAAGCCCTGCGGTTTGAACGATATATCTACACTGCATTTGCCCGCGGGCAGGTCGAACGCCATAAAGCCCGAAAGTGCCTTGCGGTACTCTACATTCTCGCCGTTGACCTTTACCGTGAAGCCCTCGTTGTACGGTACTGAGAGGAACACTGTCTGCGCGCTGTCGAAATCAACCTCGCCGTAAAGGCCGTTCTTCTTCTCCTGCAAGCCTATGCCCTGCGCCGTGCCGCAAGCTTCGTCCAGCTTGTCGAGGTCTACGCCGAAAACGCCGAGCGAAGCGCAGTTTACGTCTTTAAGACACCTTATCTCGATGACCGCAGTCTCGTCCTCAAAAGTGCCGAGTTTCAGCACGCCGTTTTCTTTGGAATACGGGTAACTGCGGCAAACGTTCTGCCCGCCGACCTTTACCGAAAAGCTGTCGTATATCGGCTCGGAAAGGTCGTTCGAGAGTTTGTCGAAGCAGTCGAAATAGAGCGTTTGTCTGCCCTCTACCTTTACGCGGTAGATGAGCGTTGCAGATTCCGAGCAGTGGTAACTGCCGTCTTTGACCTGCATGATGTCGCCCTCGTCGGGCTGATATTCGGTAACAGCGCCCTCGCCGCCGAATATCTGGCGATAGATGTATTCCTGCGTCTGCGCGCGGGTAAGGCCTGCGGGTATCTCAGCCGATACGTCGCCCGCGGCGGCAATGCCCAGCGGCAGGCGGTGATCCAGCGGGTTGATATGGTAGCCGTCGAAGGAATAAACGGTATTGTCCTGCTTGTTATGGCTTATCTCATACCCCGCGCAAAGCAGTGCGTCGGTTATCTCAGTGCCGCCGCAAGTGCCTACCTCCATCCAAACCGAGGTATAGCCCATGCGCTTCATGGTGAACATATAATCCTCTTCGGTGAGCGAGGTGTAGTGGCCTATCGAGTTATAGCCCATAGCGCCTATCATGTTGTAATCAAAAAGCTTTCCGCTCGTTTTCATGCGGTAAAAATCGTCGTCGTCAACGCGGTCTGCTAAGGCGAATACCTGCCGCTGAATGTCGTTGGTAGACTCGTTGCGCTCCGCAGTGGTAGTCATGTAAACGCGTATATAGCCCATAGACTCTATCGCGACCGCCGCGCAGGTGAAAACTATGAATATCCCGCGGAATATCCAGCCGTGGCGGTAGAGGGCGTATATCAGCGCAAAGCACGCCGCACCGACTATGAAAAGCTTGCACATACTCTTGAATGAAGCTTCGCTGCCGCCGAGCGAGCCGGTATAGGTCGAGAGAATATCGAGGTCGGCGCTGACGAAGCCCGATGAAAATCGCTCGAAAGCTACGACCGCCGCCGCGCAGAGCAGTCCGCCTATCGCGTACAGCTTCATGCTGCCGCGGTATTTGTGCTCCCTGCCAAGCAGGTCTGCCGCTACTATCATCGCCGCGAATATCGTCATAAAAGCGTAGCGCGCGGGGAATGACATATAGCTGCCCGTGTGCCACATTTTGTTTACAGGCTCGATAACTATCGGCACGGCGAGCAGCACGAGCATTATCCGCCAAAGTTTGCCGTACATATCGGCGCGGCGGCTTGCGGCAAATCCGCCCAAAGCCATCAGCACCAGCAGCGAGCTGCACATCGCAACGGGGAACACGGTATCGTAATCGGTAACAAGGTCGCCTACGCGCAGATTTTCGATGAGCGAGGTGCGCCTGCCAGACGTTAGGTACTGCATAAAGCTGGGCAGCCATACCACCGCCGAAAGCAGCGCCGCGCAGCCTGACGAGAGCAAAAATCTGCGGCATACCGCGCCGCCTTTCTCATTCTCGGACTTAGCCGCGAGCAGCAGGTAAACGCCCGCCAGCAGCAGCAGGAAAACCACCACCATGTAGCCGATGTAGTAGTTTACAGCCATCATCAGCGCCATCACGAGTATATACCATACGGGCGAGCCGCCGCGAAGCTTCTCCAGCGAGAGCAGCAGCAGCGGGAAAAGGTACATCATATCCAGCCAAATAACGTTTTGGTAGAAAAGCATGACGTAGCCGCTGGTAGCGTAGAGAAAGCTGAGTATCACGATAGCGGGAGTATCGAGCTTTTTCATAAAGCTGCTGCGCACGAAATAGAGCGAGGAGGTAAAAGCGCTCGCCGCCATTTTCAGCACTATCAGTATATTCATGAAAACGAGCATATCGGTCTTTTGCACGAATTTTACGAGCAGGCTGAAAGGGCTTGCGAGGAAGAAAAAGAACACGCCCCAAAAATTCATGCCTGCCGCGTTTTTAAAGCTTAAGAACATTCCCGACTTTCCGTCGAGAATATCCTTGAACTGGCAGAGCAGCGGCACTACCTGCTGGTTCATATCGCACCAAGCGGCGGTACGGCTGCCAAAGGGGTAGAGCGAGAATTTCTTGAACATCGCGAACACCGCGAGAGCGACGGCAAGCGGCGAGAGCACCATAGCCAACCAACGCTGCTGCCATATCGGCTTTTTCTCCGCCGAAGCGGTAATATCAGTTTTGTTTTTTCCCATTTTTCTTTTCACGATCCTTAATATGA
>DBEZOM010000148.1:0-5317 GCA_048252855.1 Ruminococcus sp. | reverse complement strand
ATTATAAGCCGTGCCGCAGCGGGTATATGCGCTTTTGCGCTGGCGCTCGGCTGTATGCCCGCTGCCGCTTTTGCAGAGAGTTCGCAGACTGACCTCAGCCAGCCGAAGCTTTCGGTATACGCCGTTTACGCCGACAGGATCGCGATTAGCACGGAAAATTACGCCGAGTATCCTGCGGGCACGAAGTTCGATATTTACGTCAGCGGCCGCAAGCTAAAGACGATAAATGCTTCGTCGGCTAAGGTGATAAATATTTACAACGGCGCGACTTGGCTAAAGCCCTCCACCGCCTATACTATTAAAGTAGCGCCCACTGTCGGCAGGGTGGAGCTGCCCGAAGCTTCGATAAAAGTACGCACGGCGAGCTGCACATACTATAAAATAATGAGCGGCGCGAAGCTTTACAAACTCAGCGGCGGTAAAATGCGCGGCAAGAAATTCATACGAAGCGCCGAGTACACCGAGGGCTCGCTAGTAACTTCGTCGGGCGTGCCGATAGCGGGCAAGCCTGCAGCTAATTTTAAAGGCGACTACATACGCATATGCTCGGGCACGAACGAAGGCTTTTACGCTAAGTCAGCCGACTGCGTGAGGGCAAACAGCGTTACCGCTCAGCGCAAGATAGTCAGCGCATACGGCGCTTCGATGAACGGCGGCTCTTATGTATGGGGCGCGGAGCAGTTCCGCAGAACTGACTGCTCGGGACTGACGATGCTTTGCTACCAGCAGATAGGCAGATATATCCCGCACAGCGTGGCGTATCAGTCAACGCTCGGCAAGGCGGTAAGCGTGCGCTCGATGCAGCCGGGCGACCTTATAATAATGAATTACCGTTCGCACGTCGGGCTGTACATCGGCAACGGCAAAATGGTGCACGCCATGAACCAGCGCGACGGCATAAAAGTTCAGCCGATAAGCTATCTGCAATACTACCACGTTGATACCGTAAGAAGAATAATACAGTGATATATGCGCGCAGGCTGAAAAAGTCGGCGCGCTTTTTGCTTGACACCTGCGAAGATTTGTAGTATAATATTGGAAATGGAGCTTATACTTTGCTTATTGCAGATCGCAGGAGGTAATCAAATGTCAGAAATAAAGTGCCCCAAATGCGGGGAAGTATTCAAGGTGGACGAGCAGGGCTATTCCGCTATACTCGAGCAGGTGCGCTCGGCGGAATTTTCGCGCGAGCTGAACGAGAGGGTCGCCGAAGAGCGGCAGAATGTGCAAAAGGTCGCGGAATTGCAGTTCGCGGGCAGGCTCACCGAAAAAGACCGCGAGATCGACAAGCTGAAAGCGGAAGCGAACGCCAAGCTTGCCGCCGATAAAGAAAGCCTGAACGCGCGCATAGCCGAACAGGAGCGGCAGATAGCCGAGCTGAAAGCTATGCTGAAAAACGGCGACACCGCCCGCGCTCTCGCCGTAAAAGAGAGCGAGGACAAGCTGCGCGCCGACTTCACCGCCGAGCGCGAAGCCCTCAGCCGCAGCATTTCCGATAAGGACGCGCGCATAGTTCAGCTGGAAGCGCAGATGAAGGGCAAGGATACGGAAAAAGAGCTTGAAGTTCAGAAAGCCGTGTCCGCGATAGAGGCTGAGCGCGGAAAAGAGATAGCCTCGCTGACCGCCGAGCTGAAAGGCAAGGACGAAGTTATAGAGTATTACAAAGATCTGAAATCGAAGCTTTCGACCAAAATGGTCGGCGAAACGCTCGAGCAGCACTGCCTTACCGAATTCGACCGCCTGCGTGCTACGGCTTTCCGCAACGCGTATTTCGAGAAGGACAACGACGCTTCCTCGGGCAGCAAGGGCGACTTCATCTTCCGCGAGTGCGACGAAGAGGGCAATGAGGTGATCTCGATAATGTTCGAGATGAAAAACGAGCAGGACACGACCTCGACCAAGAAAAAGAACGAGCATTTCTTTAAAGAGCTCGATAAAGACCGCCGCGAGAAGCACTGCGAGTACGCGATATTGGTAACGCTGCTAGAGCCTGACAGTGAGCTTTACAACACCGGCATAGTGGACGTGAGCTACCGCTATGAGAAAATGTACGTTATCCGCCCGCAGTTTTTCATACCGATGATAAGCCTGCTGCGCAACGCCGCGATGAACTCTATGGCGTACAAGGCTGAGCTTGCGCGCGTGAAGAACGAGAACATGGACTTAGAGCTTTTCGAGCAGAACGTCGAAGCTTTCAAGGCGGGCTTCGCGAAAAACTACGTTGACGCGAGCAAGCGCTTTGAGGACGCGGTAAAAGCCATCGACAACGCTATCAAAAATCTGGAAAAGGTGAAAGAGAACCTCACCATCTCAAACAAGCACCTCACCGCCGCGAACAACAAGCTAGACGACCTCTCGGTAAAAAAGCTGACGAAAAACAGCCCCGCCATTGCTGAGAAATTCCGCGAACTGCACGAGGGCAAGTGAACTTTATTAAATATGCAAAAAATGCAGACGTTGCAAGAAAGCGTCTGCATTTTTCGTTTTTGGAGGATATTTTTATAATACAATAATCAACTGTTGACCGCCGAAACGGTTTTTCTCGCCGTGAGGAAATTCGCGAATGTGAATTTCTTGTCGATAAGCCCGCCGATCAGCGCAATGCCCTTTCCCATCGTGAAAGCCGCAAGCACCGTGCCGATGCCTAAGCCCTTGATGTGACCCAAGCAGAAAAACGTCAGCCCCGCCGTTACCGCAAGGCAGGTGATGTCAAAGCCGATCTTTATACGCGAATATTTCACGCGCGTGATGTCGGAAAGCTCGCGCGGGAAAAGGTCGGTCGGGATTATCGGCAGACCGCAGCGGTTTGAAAGCGCGATGCCCACGCATATAACAAAGTAGCTCACCACAAAATAAACTATGCGCATCGGCACGTTGTACGGCAGCAGGTGTATCCACCACTCGTAAAAATCGAGCAACTCGCCGAACACAAAGCCCACCACGAAACTAAAGAGGTACGAGGGCACGAATTTGCGCCGCATTATCATCAGCGTGAGCACCAGCAGCCCTTGAAATATGTACGTCCAAGTGCCCAGCGTGAGCTTCGGGAGCACCTCGGAAAAAGCGTACGGCACGCTCGAGATAGCCGAAATTCCCGCGCCCGAATACAGCATCAGCACCACGCCGAAGCTGTTTATGATAACAGCCAGCACCAGCGCCGCCTCGCCCCTAAACGTTATTTTATTTTCCATTTCCTTTTCGCGACCTTTCCATATCCTTAACTTAAATTTCAAATTTCTCGACAGCCGTTTCGAGAACGTACTTTTCCTTTATCATTTTCAGCTCGGCGATGTGCGCCGTCTGCAAGTGCGCCGCCTGCGCCTCGGCAGACTTCCAACGTTCTACAAGCAAGACCGTGTCCGCATCAGCCGCGCTCAAATAATAATCGTACCGCAGAGCGCCGTCCTCGCGGCGGGTCTTTTGCACTATCTCCGCCGCCGCTATCTCGCCGAGAAAATTTTCCCGCTCCTGCGGCTTTAATTTGTACGTCACAAGAAGCATTATCTCTTTCATTTCGCACCGCCTTTCTGCAACTCCGTCGCCCTGCCAAGCACAAAACTGCGGAAGCGCTGCGCCGCCGTCGTGACGAACGCCGAATCGTTCTCCACCATGTAGAATTTTCGCGAGTAGGGCGGGTCGGTGATCTTTAAGATCTTAACGTTCAGCTTTTCGAGCATATCCATGTACGGGACGACCGCCGTGCCGAAGCCCGAAGCGACCAGTCCCGCGATCACCTCGTCCTCCTCAGTTTCCGCCGCCGCGACGGGCTTGCCGCCGATACTTTCGTACATTCGGTCTATCAGCCCGCGCAGACCCGAACCCTCGGCAAAATACACCGCGGGGAACGGCAGCGTGTCGATAAGGCTGACGCTTTCGCGCTCCGCCAGCGGGTGGTCTTTCGGCACGATTACGACAAGCTCCTGCGAATCGACAGCCGTCGCGGTAAGCCCGAGCGCGGGGTCAGGCTCAGAGCAAAACACGAAATCGTACTTGCGCTGAACGAGGTCTTCCAGCAGCTCGGAAGTCAGCCCGCTGTGAAAGCTGAACTGCACCTGCCCGCCGTCCGCCGCCAAAAAGTCCGCCGTCAGCTTCGGGATATAGTCAACGCCTAGCGGCCGTATAAAGCCGAGCCGTATCACGCCCTCTCCCCTGCCGTACCGCTGAAGCGTTTCTATGCCCGCGTCGAGCACGCTGAGCGAATTTTCCGCGCACCGCAAAAATTCCTTGCCAAAGCGGGTAAGCATGGTATTTCTGCCCGATTTTTCAAAAAGCGGCACGCGTAGCTCCGCCTCGATCTGGCTTATCGCGTGGCTCAAGCTGGGCTGAGAGATTCCGAGCTGTTCCGCCGCGCGGGTGTAGTGGCGAACCTCCGCCAATTTTACAAAATATCTCAAATAGTCTAAATTCATAGATACAGTGCGTCGGAAAATGTTTTATCATCCGACTTTCCTTTCATCATAGATAACGTCTATATATTATAGTGATTATTATTAAGATTTTCTATCAGATATTATAAAGAAATAGAAAATAAACGTAAAATGGTCTGCATATCGTAGATTCGTCAACAAAAGCGTGCCGCTTTTTTCTGCTTCCACACTTGACTAACCTCCTCATCTAATGTATAATCAAATAAAGTATAAAAACATTGAGGTAAGATAACAATGAGCAAATTTCCCAGAATATACGCTGAAAGTACCATAGCAAGAATGAACAAAAAGCTTGCCCTGCCGCAGAAAACAATGTCGCTCCTTTATGATTATTTTGAAGCCTTTGCCAATCTGTATGAGGTATTGCCGCTAAAGGACGCTTACAAAATAATCAGCAGGCAAAATAAAGACCTTATAACCTTGGACGAGTTCATTGCATTTTCTGAGATAGCACGCCACGAAGATCATTTTTACTACATTCTTGCCAAAGACGAATTGTATCTTGACGCACCTAAGGAAGAGCCTATCGACCGAGAGATCGTTCATTCCAGCTTGTTAGACGTTGATTATGAATATTATTATAAAATGGTCGACCGTCAGGCAGGAAAGCCGCTAAAGATACTTCCAAAGCAGGAACTTCTTAAATACAAAGATGATATGTACATTGCCGATACTCAGTATGTACAAGCAATGATGAACTTTTTACGCACAAGGTTAAAGCTGTCTGCGCAACGGGCAAAAGACATAGTTTCAGATTTTATACTGATAATAACCTGTGATGATAAACCGTTCGATGCGGTATCTGAAATGCTTGATAGAGTGAAACTCAAAATGACAGAAAGCCAGCTTACTGATTTTATCAAACTGTTTACAGATTTGAACAGCAACAC
>DBEZOM010000147.1:0-3599 GCA_048252855.1 Ruminococcus sp. | reverse complement strand
TATGTATTCCTTTCTTTTACAATACATCATTTGAAACGTAGTGTTTTGCTTTGAGTAAAAAGTATATCGACCGGAAGATCGACATTTTCACACGGGATATTTTCAAGCAGAAATTCGTCAAAGCATACTCCGCATGATACGCCCTTGAAGCCGCTCAGAAATCTGTCATAATATCCTCTGCCGAAGCCTATGCGCTGTCCGCGAAGATCAAATGCAAGCCCCGGGACTATGCAGAGCGCTCCGGCCGAAATATCTGCGGCGGCGCAGTTTTGCTTTGGTTCGAGTATGCCGTATGCGCCGCTTTCGAGATCTTCAAGCGACGAGATAACATAAAAATCCATCTCATTTTTTCCGCTTATGCACCTCGGTGCGGCAACTGTTTTTCCATCGGCAAAAGCACGCTCTAAAATCCGCGAAGTGTCTACCTCTATTTCGGTGGATATAAACGTCAAGATCGTACTGCAATTCTGATACTCATCGGTCCGGAAAAGCTGTTCTGCTATCTGTGCGGAAGCGTTTTTTAAATATTCTGCGTTATGCGAAAAATCGGTTTTTTCAGCGCGAAGCTTTTTTCTCAGCGCTTTCTTTTCATCTAAAATGCTCATGCTTGTCTGAACTGGAGCGACGCGCTGAGGGCTGCCGCTTTGTCTTTAGTCGTGAGGACTTCTACCAGCTTTAAGCCGAACTCTATCGAAACGCCTGCGCCCTTGCCGGTGATATAATTGCCGTCTACAACTACCGATTTGCCATTGGGCTTAGCCTTTTTCATCGCGTTCTCATAGCCGGGGAAACAAGTACAATATCTGCCCTCGAGCAGACCCTTATGACCCAGTATCTTAGGCGCTGCGCATATCGCGGCGAGGTATCTGTTGTTTTCGCTGCAATAATCTACCGCCGCCTGAACTTCGGGGCAGTTTTCAAGATTATCCGCACCGGGCCCGCCCGGCAGAACTATCATTTCAAGCTTTTCATTAAGTTTGATCTCGTCAGAAGTAATATCAGTAAGCACGGTAACGCCATGCGCAGCGGTGATCTTGGAAGAACCAACGCCTACGGTAGCTACCTCTACGCCTGCTCTTCTCAGCAGGTCAACGGGTGCAAGCGCTTCAAGCTCCTCAAAACCATTAGCCAAAAAAACATATACCATAATTATTCTTCCTTTCAGAGCAAATTTACTTCAAAATAAAACTGTATATTTTTCAAGCAGAAAAGCAGGACGGTAAGAAAGCTTTGATTTCCTCAGCCCCTCTATATCCAGATCTTCCTCTCTGTTTATAAACCTTATATCCGAAGCCGCGGCTTTAGCAAACTCGTTGCAAAGCGTCGGGTAAGCGCCTTGTATACTCGGGTCGGCCTTTTCTATGTGGACGTCAAAGGTATCGGAATTTATCTTTTCGCCTATCGTGAAGCCCGCCATTTTGCCGTTGCAGTAAAGCGCGCCGCCTTTCAGCCCAAGATAGTCGTAATATTTGAAAAAAATATATATCGCGTACTGCTCTACCGCGGCGGAAAAATCGTTTTTATCCGAGCCGTTATAGCTGCCCGCCGCAAAAGCCGTGCACTCGTCAAAATCTTCGTGTGTGAGCAGCTTAAAGCTCCAGTCATTTTCCTTGAAACGCTTTATATGATTGCGTTTGCCGTGGTACTTTTTCCCGCTCAGCTCTATAAGATCTGAGCTTTCGTAAATATAATCAAAGCTTCCTCTTTCGGCTTCGACTTTAAGCGAATCGCCGTAATATTCTTTCAGCCATTCAATATCCTCGGCAGAAACAGAGGTCAGCGCGAAAGGCTTGCCCATATCCGCCGTATATTTTCTCAGCTTTTCAAAAAGCTCGATATATTTTTCCCTGCCCGCTTCGTCAGTTTTAACGCCCGTAGGAAAAGTGAAATACGGGTCGCCGTCGTAAAACGAACAGCTTATATAAAAATCATTGTAAAAATCTATCACTGTATCTGCAAGTCTGCGCCATGCAAGATTATTTGCAAAGCTGTATTCGCAACCTCTGTAATCAGATACCGCCAAGCAGGCGTTTATTCTATCCCTGTCGGCGACCTCGATAGGTCTGAAATCAAACATATATTAGTTTTACCTTCTTGATCTGTTAGTATAATGCAGAAAGCGCATAGTAAAGGGTATCGCTGATAGCTTCCAGCGGCAGCGGCTTTTCGCCATCGCTGCAAGGCACTATCTTCCAGCCCTGCTTTTCAGCCGTGAAAAGCGCAGCTTGTCTGCATTGCTGTAAAAATTCCACGTTGCTTTCGTGAATATCTTTCTTTGCTTCATCGCTGCCGTATCTTTCAGACATCAGCCGCTGTGAGATCTCTATCGGCATATCTAGGAAGATCACCATATCGGGCTTCGGCAGTTCAAGCTTGCCGTACTCGTAATCCTCCAGCCACGCGAGGTAATTATCCCACTGCTCTTTCGGCAGCTTAGTCATCTGATAAATGCAGTTTGAAGTAGTGTACCTTGCCGCAAGAATATCTTTTCCCGCGAGGTACGGCGCTTTCCAAAAGCGCATATAGCTGGCGTATCTATCAGCAGCGTAAAACGTTGAAGCCGCGTAAGCATTTACATCGGCGGGGTCTGACGAAAACTCACCATTCAGATACATTTTCACAAGTTCCGACGAGCGCTCGTTGTAATCGGGAAAGCTTATCTTCATAATGTCTTTGCCGCTTTTGATAAGTCTGTCATAGAGAAGCTCTAACTGGGTGCTTTTGCCCGAGCCGTCCAGCCCCTCTATAACTATTAGTCTGCCCTTATTTTTCATTTTTAAGCTCCTTAAAGTAAGCTTTCATCTCGGCAGCCTTGCCGCAGGACATTTTGCCCTCGCCGCACACACCGTTTACGCATGAAGGACCGGCATTTTTGAAAAGATTAGGCGCGACCTTTGAAACGCATCTCAGCATTTCGTCAGCTACTGCGCGTATCTCCCACTGAGCGCGGTTGCAGCAGCGCAGTTGGAAGAAATGCAGGAGCGTTCTTGTATTCATAGTAACTATTATCTTTGTTTCGCAAGCGTTTGGCAGAACGAAACGCGCGTCCTCTATCGCCTTTTTCTGAGCCGCTCTCTTCGCTGCCTTTTCGTCCATACCCGACTCCAGCATATTTTTCAGATGCTTTTCTTCGAGTATAGCGGTGATCTTTCTGTAAGACTCAGCCGCAAGGTTCATTTGCTCCTCAAAAGCCGCAAGAGCTTCGGGGTCTGCCGATATTTCAGGCGGGGTAACATAGCTGAACTGATCGCAGCTTACATAGCGCTGGCTCTGCTGCGAATACGAAGCTATTCTGTGACGAACGAGCTGGTGCGAGCAAGCGCGCGAGATACCCTCGATAGCGAATGTGAACGAAACGTGCTCCAGAGGGCTTTCGTGACCTATACTTGCCAGCATATTTACAAATGATTCTATTTTCTCATCAGTAAGACCATCAAGCAAAGTATCTACGTCGGAATTAGCGTAGCAAAGCTTTGCGGCAGTGGCAACATATTTCTCGGGTTCAGGCGTATAAGTCAAAAGTTTTACCTGCATTTTTAAAAGCACCTCTTGTTTATTTATTATATCAATTATATATCTGCATATTTCTTATATTATAT
>DBEZOM010000146.1:0-16651 GCA_048252855.1 Ruminococcus sp. | reverse complement strand
TACAGTGTTGGAATTTGAAAGCGACATTCCTAATGTTATAGAGGACTATCTGGAGGAACTGAAAGGACTGATAAAGCCATGAAGATACCTAAGAGAATCGCGGCAACTTTAATAAATTCACTTAAAGGCGGCGTTGTGCCGAGGATAGGTCTGCCGTACATAACGGTCGGCAGGGAGAACGAGATCAACGCTCTGCTGCACGATGTTGACATAATCGCGGACGGCGGCGCGTCGTTCAGATTCATAATGGGCAAGTACGGAAGCGGTAAAAGTTTCCTGTTGCAAACTATACGAAATTACGTTATGGACCGAAATTTCGTAGTTTGCGACGCCGACCTTTCGCCCGAAAGACGTTTGCAAGGCACAAAGGGTCAAGGGCTTGCCACTTACAAGGAACTTATACGAAATATTTCCACGAAAACGCGTCCTGAAGGCGGCGCGCTGACGCTGATCTTGGACAGGTGGATCAACGCCGTGCAGACCGAAACTGCCGCCGAGAGCGACCTTTCGCCCGACTCGCCCGAGTTTGAAAAGGCGGTCGAGAAGAAGATCTACGCGGTCGTCAATTCGCTGAACGAGATGGTGCACGGCTTCGATTTTTCGCGGCTGCTGACCCTCTACTACCGCGCGTTTGCCGAGGGCAACGACGAAACTAAGGGCAAGGTCGTCAAGTGGTTTCGCGGCGAGTACGCAACGAAAACCGAAGCGAAAAGCGAGCTGGGCGTGAACATCATCATTACCGACGAAGATTGGTACGAATATATCAAGCTTTTCTCGGCATTTCTGAAAATGGCCGGGTATTCCGGAATGCTTATACTGATCGACGAACTGGTCAACATTTACAAAATACCCAACAGCATAACGCGGCAGTACAATTATGAAAAAATATTGACAATGTACAACGATACGCTTCAAGGCAAGGCGAAATACATCGGCATAATCATGTGCGGCACGCCGCAGTGCATCGAGGACACGCGGCGCGGCGTTTACAGCTACGAGGCGCTGCGCTCGCGGCTGGCAGAGGGGCGGTTTGGCGGCGAGGTCAGCGATATGCTCGCGCCCGTCATCAAGCTTTCGCCGCTGACTTACGAGGAAATGCTGGTTCTGATCGAGAAACTGGAGGACATACACTCGGGGCTTTTCGGCTACGAGAACAGGTTAAAGCAGGAAGATCTGATAGATTTTATCAAGATCGAGTACAGCCGAGTTGGCGCGGATACGAATATCACACCGCGCGAGGTCATTCGCGACTTCATCGAACTGCTCGACATCACATATCAGAACCCGCAACTCGACGTTCGCAGTCTGCTAAATTCTGAGAAATTTGAATTTGCAAAGCCCGCGCTAGAGGAACAGGCGCAGCAGACGGCGGAAGATTTTGCGGAATTTGAGATCTGAGGATAAATTCATGGATATTTTCAACAGATATGCACCTTTTATACAGGATTTCATCTACCAAAACGGCTGGGAATCTCTGCGCGCGATACAGATGGCGGCGGGCGACGCGATCTTCAACACCAACGAAAACGTTTTACTTTCCGCCTCGACCGCTTCGGGCAAGACCGAGGCGGCGTTTTTCCCGATTCTCACGCTGTTTTCGGAGAATATGCCGACCTCTGTCGGCGCGATCTACATCGGCCCGCTGAAAGCGCTCATCAACGACCAATTCACGCGGCTGAACGACCTCTGCGCCGAAGCGGACATACCCGTTTGGCACTGGCACGGCGACGTTTCGCAGTCGCACAAAAGCAAAATGCTGAAAAATCCCTCGGGCATTCTTCAGATCACGCCCGAGTCGCTTGAAGCCATGCTGCTGCGCAAACACTCAGCAATTTCAAGGCTTTTCGGCGACCTGCGGTTCATCGTGATCGATGAGGTGCACTCGCTGATGCGCGGCGACCGAGGCGGGCAAACGCTCTGCCTTATCGAGCGGCTTTCGCGAATGGCGGGCGTGAACCCGCGTCGGATCGGACTTTCGGCGACCATCGGCGACCCGCAAAAGGCAGGCGAATTTCTCTCGGCGGGCACGGGCAGGGGCACGATCGTCCCGAAGATCGAGAACAAAGGCACGAAGTGGCGGCTTTCGATGGAACATTTTTACACTCAAGGCCCGCAGGCTTCCGACGGCAAACCAATCGCCAACGCCCTGCCCGAGCTGGACAACGTCACCGACCGCGCGCCCGACTCCGCCGACCCCGGTATCGGCTACATTTTCGAACACACGCGCGGCAAAAAGTGCCTTGTTTTCGTCAACTCGCGCGAGGAGTGCGAGGCGGTCACCACCACACTGCGGCAGTACTGCGAGGCGAAGCAGGAGCGCGACCGATTTTTGATACACCACGGCAACCTCTCCGCCTCTTACCGCGAGACCGCCGAAGAGATCATGAAGGACGACGAGCAGTTTCAGACCACCGTCACGACCGCCACGCTGGAGCTCGGCATAGACATCGGCAGACTGGAGCGCGCTTTTCAGGTGGACGCGCCGTTTACGGTCTCCTCATTTTTACAGCGTATGGGGCGCACGGGCAGGCGCGGTCTGCCGCCCGAAATGTGGTTCGTTATCCGCGAAGAGATGCCCGAAGCGCGCGCCATGCTGCCGACCACCATTCCGTGGAAGCTTTTGCAGGGCATCGCGCTGGTGCAGAGCTACCTCGAGGAGCGCTGGGTAGAGCCGCCCGCCGAGGGCAAACTGCCGTACAGCCTGCTTTTCCATCAGACGATGAGCACGCTGGCTTCCTGCGGCGAAATGACAGCGGCGGAGCTGGCTTCGCGCGTGCTGACGCTCAACCAATTCAAGCGAATCTCACGCGACGATTACAAGCTTCTCCTGCACCATATGCTGGAAAACGACCACATACAGCGCACCGAGCGCGGCGGGCTGATAGTCGGCATTGCGGGCGAGCGAATCGTCAACTCTTTCAAATTCTATGCAGTTTTCCAAGAAAATGAAGAGTACACCGTTCGCTGCGGTTCGCACGAGCTGGGAACTATCGTGAAGCCGCCGCCTGCGGGCGAGAAAATTGCCATTGCGGGGCACGTCTGGATAGTTGAGGAAGTTGACCGCAAGCGCAAGCTCGTCTACTGCGAGCAGGTCAAGGGAAAAGTGCCCGCCTATTTCGGCGAGTGCCCCGGCGACATCAACACGAAAATTCTCGAACGTATGCGGCAGGTGCTTCGCGAGCAGAAAAGCTACCCCTACCTCATGAAAAACGCCGCGGCGCGCTTGCAGCAAGCACGTCAGAGCGCGGAAAATTCGGGCTCGGCGTACAAACCGCTGATCTGTTTGGGCGGCGATATGTGGTGCTTATTTCCATGGCTGGGAACATACGCATTTCTTGCGATGGAGCGCTTTTTGAAACTGCGGTGCGGCGCACGGCTGGGTTTGAAAGGCATGGACTCTTCCCGCCCATACTTCATACAGTTCAAAATGAAGGTCAGCGAGCAGGATTTTTGGCAGATATTGCATGAAGAAGCCGCCAAGCCGCTCGACCCGATGGAGCTGCTTTACCCCGGCGAAGTTCCGGAATTTGAAAAGTACGATCAGTATGTGCCCGACGAGCTGGTGCGCAAGGGCTTTGCATACTGCGTGCTGAATATCTCCGAAATGCTGGCACGAATTGAAAATATGAGCGGAAATATCAAATAAAAACAGAGCCATTCACCCGAAAAAAGTGAATGGCTCTTGAATTTTTGCGTATAATTATTGTACGAAATTACATTTTTTCAACGATAGCGAGGGTATCTCTTGCAATAAGCAGCTCTTCGTTGGTCGGAACTACCCAAACCTGCACCTTGGAATCATCGGTAGAGATCTTGCAAACTTCGCCTCTTACCTTGTTCTTTTCGGGGTCGATCTTAATTCCGAGGAACTCAAGGCCTTCGCAGGAATTTGCTCTGGTAGGAGCGTCGTTTTCGCCGATACCGCCGGTGAAAAGTACAGCGTCAAGACCGCCCATAGCAGCCGCAAAACCGCCGATGTACTTCTTGATCTCGTAAGTGAACATCTCGTTTACCATCTTGCAGCGCTCGTTGCCCTCTTCCGCAGCCTTGCTGATGTCGCGGTTGTCGGAAGAAACGCCCGAAATTCCGAGGAAGCCCGACTTCTTATTCATGTAAGAGGTCATTTCGTCGGGGGTAAAGCCCTTCTTCTTCTCAACGAAGTCGATAGCCGAGGGGTCAACAGAACCGCAGCGAGTACCCATGATAAGTCCGTCGAGGGGGGTGAAGCCCATGGTGGTGTCAACGCTCTTGCCGCCGTCAACTGCGGTGATGGAAGAGCCGTTGCCGAGGTGGCAGGAAACTATCTTAAGCTCTTCAGGCTTCTTGCCCATCAGCTTAGCCAGCTCAGCCGAAACAAATCTGTGAGAAGTGCCGTGGAAACCGTATTTTCTAACGTGCAGATCTTCGTAGCACTCGTAAGGCAGACCGTAGAGATAAGCCTTGCGGGGCATGGTGGAATGGAACGCGGTATCGAAAACTACTACCTGCGGAACGCCCTCGGGGAGAACGGCCTTGCAGGCGCGCAGAGCGAGCGCGTGGGGGTGGTTATGTACGGGAGCAAGCTCAGCCAGTGCGTCGATCTTGTCGATAACTTCGTCGGTAGCGATGCAGGTCTCCTTGAAAACCTCAGCGCCCTGAACTATTCTGTGGCCGACAGCCGAAACCTCGCTCATAGAGTCGAGGACCTTGCCCTCGCCGGTGGTGAGAACCTCAACGAGCTTCTCAAAAGCTTCGGTATGGGTAGGAAAATCGCAGTCCTGCTCGATCTTTCTGCCGTCGCCGGTCTTGTGCGAGATGTGTCCGCCGATGCCGATACGGTCGCAGTTGCCCTTTGCGATAACAGATTCGTCGGTCATATCGAGAAGCTGATATTTCAGCGATGAAGAACCGGCGTTTACAACCAATATTTTCATTTTTAAAGACCCCTTTTCGGAATTATTCTTACGGATTTGTACGCCTGCGCCCTTGACAAGGACGCAAAAATCCAATATACTATTATTATAGCAACTTTGCGGCGATTTTTCAAGTGCATTTCCCATCTTCGACGTTTTGCACAAATTTTGCCGCCGATTTTAGTCATTAAATGTAAAATTATTCACGGAGGAAATGTCGGTGTTTACAGCAGGTATCGTAGCGGAATTCAACCCCTTTCACAAAGGGCACGCATATTTGATAGCCGAGGCGCGAAGGCGCGGGGCAAGCCACATCGCCGTAGCCATGAGCGGCGCGGCGGTACAGCGCGGCGAGCCTGCGATATGCTCAAAGCACGAGCGTGCGGCGGCGGCTGTTGCTAACGGTGCAGACCTAGTTATCGAACTTCCCGCGCCCTTTTCATGCTCTGCCGCGCCTTGGTTCGCCGACTCAGCAGTACAAATTTTAGGACAGTTAAACATTGACGCGCTCGCATTCGGAAGCGAATTTGAAAGCGCCAAACTGCTGAAAAACGCCGCTAACGCTATGCAAAATTTGTCGGACAGTGAAGCGGTAAAGCGCGCGCTTGCGGGAGGGCTTCCCTACCCTGCCGCGCTCAAAGCCGCCGCGTTGGAGATCTACGGCGAAGAGATCGCCGCCGCGGTTTCGTCGCCGAACAGCACACTTGCTTGTGAATATATAACTGCACTGTCAAAATATGCACCCAGCGCTGAAATTATCCCCATCAAACGTATCGGCGCGGGACACGATCTTCCTCCGCAGGGCGGCTTTGCAAGCGGTTCATATCTGCGAGGGGCTATCCAAAACGGCGGCGATATGCTCGAATATCTGCCGAACGGTGTTAACATCGCGCCGCCAAAGAACCCGCACGCTGCTGAAAATGCCATATATTACTACCTGCTGACCGCCACGCGCGAACAGCTTTTGCAACTGCCCGAGGTCAACGAAAATCTGGCGGACAGGATCTTGCGCGCCGCTGAACAGCCCGCCGAAGATCTGCAAACGTTTCTAGCGCAGGTCAAACCGCGAAATTTCACACTCGCGCGGATACGCAGAAGCGCACTGCACCTCGCTATCGGCGCGGAAAAAGCAGACTTTACGGACGGCGTGCCGTACCTGCGGGTGCTGGCGTTCAACAAGTGCGGGGCGGAGATAATCGCGCGCGCGAAAGGCGGTCTGCCGATCTCGACATCGCTGCGAAAGCTGGAAAAAAGCTCGGAGCAGGCGGCGCACATCGCGGCTATCGAGAAACGCGCGGTGCGGCTGATGCAGATGAACACGGGCGTTTTTGAGAACGAGTACACTCGGAAAATCGTGCCCGCCGATTGACTAACGCGGCGATTTGTGATATAATTAAAGGTAAGATCAATTAAGGAATGAATGTTATGAAATACAGGATAGACTTGCCTAGAGTGGGAAGATTTTTCGGTGTACCATGCAGTGCTGTTGACAAATACATCAAAACAGCCGACGCGGACTACTTTAAAGTGCTGATGTGTATGCTCTGCGCGGACAGCGATATCGCCGACGAGCAAGAAATTGCCCAAAGGTGCGGGTTCAAGAACGTTTCGACCGCTGCCGACGGCATACTTTTTTGGAAAAATTGCGGAGTTATCTCGATAGAAACGCTCGGTGAGAGCGCGCCGAAGCAGGCTGAGCCGACCAGTGCGCCGATCGTGCCGAAGCAGGAAACGCCCGCCGCGCCCGTCTGCGTTACCGACGCGGTGAACCCGATGAAAAACACCGCCGCCGCGAAGTCGGTCATGCGTTACTCCAACAAGGAAATACTGGAAAAAGTTAAGAAAAATGCCGAGCTGAAAACGCTTTTCGAGCAGGCCGAGCGCATTTTCGGCAGGCTGATAAACGGCAGCGAGACCGCGGGACTGCTCAATCTCTACGAATACTACGGCTACGACGTACCCTCGATCCTCATGCTCATCGACTTTTGCGTTTCGATCGGCAAGCCGCGCATCGCGTACATAGAAACTGTTGCCAAAGATTGGTTCTCACGGGGCATTTGCACATACGCGCAGGTCGAAAGCGAGATCGCCGAGCAGGAGAAGCAGCACGACGTCAACGTGCGGTTCGCGAGGGTACTGGGTATCGAAGGCAAGCTTACCAAGAAGCAGGAAGAGATGTTTGCTCAGTGGAACTCGTGGGGATTTAGTGCAGACATGGTAGATCTTGCAGGCGAACGCTGCCGCGAAAACAAGAACAAGACCGACGTGCGCTACATAAACGGCATTCTCAGCCGATGGAAAGAGAGCGGGATCGCCACGCCCGAGGACGTCGAGCGGCAGGAGATCGCGCGGCGCAGGCAGATCGAGCAGGAAAAGCCCTCCTACGACCTCGACCGTTGGCAGCAAATGGCAGATAATTTCGACCCGAACACGCTCGGCTTTGAGGAGGATGACGACATTTGAAATACACGCAGAAAACTTTTGACAAGGCGGAGGCGGTGCTTTCGCAGCGCCGCAAGGACTCGGCTGCCGACCTCGAACGCCGCCGCGAGCGCGTTTACGCCGAAATGCCCGAGGTCAAAACGCTTGAAAACAAGATACAAAGCTCGTATTTTGAGCTGGTGAAGCTGGTCGCCAACCACGAGCCGAACGCCAAAGCGGCGGCGGAGATCGTGCGCGACAACAACCTCGCCACGCAGGCGCGCATCACCATGCTTGTCAAAACTCTGACGGGCGACGCCGACTACCTCAAGCCGCGCTTCGTCTGCGAAAAGTGCCGCGACACGGGTTACGTCGAGGGCGTGCGGTGCGGCTGTTTTGAAGATCTGCTGAGGACTTACGCCGCCGAGGAGCTGAACGAAAGCTCGACAATTGCGCTGCGCGATTTCGCCGAGTACCGCCCCGAATTCTACCCCGAGGGCGACGCGCGCACACACATGAACAAAATTTACAGCTACCTGCTGAAATATTGCCGCGAATTTCCGCGCGGCGCGCGACCCATGCTCTTCATCGGCAGAACGGGTCTTGGCAAAACTTTCCTAGCCTCCTGCATGGCGAAAAAGCTTGCGAGCGACGGCTTTAGCGTGGCGATCGGCAGCGTTTCCGACTTCATGCGAAAGATCGAGGACGAGCATTTTGGCAGAAGCGAGGGCAACACTCTCGACACGCTTTTGCAGGCAGATTTTGTAATTATCGACGACCTCGGCTCGGAATTTTCCAGCCCGTTTTACGAAGCGGCGTTTTACAGCGTTATAAATGGCAGGATAAATCAGAAAAAGCCGACAGTTATTACCACAAATTTGACCAAAGCCGAGCTGAACAGCAAGTACAACGAGCGAATCTGCACGCGTTTGCTTAACGAATTTTTGCCGATACAGTTCGTCGGCAACGACATTCGCCAACAGAAAATGGAAAACCGGCTGACGAAAAATCAGCGCAAAGTATAAAAATATGAAACAAAAAACGGCTCGTTTCTGAGCCGTTTTCTTTATGCCTAAATGTGCAATTATCAGTCTTTTCTGTCCTCTTCGTTCAGATTGCCGAGCGAGAGAGATTTGAGGTATGCGTTGATAAAACCGTCGATATTGCCGTCCATTACCGCGTTGACGTTAGCCGTTTCGTAGCCCGTGCGGTGGTCTTTTACCAGCGTGTACGGCATGAAAACATATGAGCGTATCTGCGCGCCCCACGCGATCTCTTTCTGAACGCCCTTTATGTCGTCGATCTTCTCGAGGTGCTCGCGCTCCTTGATCTCGACCAGCTTCGCTACCAGCATTTTCATAGCGTAGTCGCGGTTCTGGAACTGCGAGCGCTGGGTCTGGCACGATGTTACAATTCCTGTAGGTTTGTGGATAAGACGAACCGCCGAAGAGGTCTTGTTGATGTGCTGACCGCCCGCGCCCGACGAACGGTAAACCTGCATTTCGATGTCGGCGGGGTTGATCTCGACATTGATCGAATCGTCCATTTCGGGCATTACGTCTATCGCCGAGAAAGATGTGTGGCGGCTTCCCGAAGCGTCAAAAGGCGAAACGCGCACCAGACGGTGTACGCCCGACTCGCTCTTGAGGTAGCCGTAAGCGTTCTCGCCCTCAACGATTATCGAAGCGCTCTTTAGTCCCGCGTCGCCACCCTCGAGGTAATCGAGCGTTTTGACGTTAAATCCGTGCAGCTCGCCCCAGCGAGTGTACATTCTGAAAAGCATTTCAGTCCAGTCCTGCGCCTCAGTTCCGCCCGCACCCGCGTGGAAGTTGAGTATCGCGTTGCTCTTATCGTACTCGCCCGTCAGCAGCGAAGCGAGGGTGAGGTCTTCGATGTTTTTGCCGAGCGCCTCGATCTCCTGCTCGATCTCCGCAACGATCTCCTCCGAGTCCTCTTCCTCCGCCGCCATCTCAATCATAACCTCGATGTCGTCAAAAGCCGAGGTTATCTTCTCGTACTTTTCGATGTGTCCCTCCAGCGTGCGGGTCTCTTTCAAAACGGGCTGGCTCTTCTCGGGGTCGTCCCAAAAGCCGGGCTCTGCCGCCTTTTCCTGCAATTCGAGTATGCGCTCCTTGCTGTTTTCGATGTCGAAAACGTCGTGAAGCTCTTTTATTTTAGGTCTAAAGCTTTCAAGCTGTGATTTCAGATTTTCCAGAAATACCATATATTAACTTCTCCTTATACATAATTACGCATTATTTTTTATTATAACACATTTGCGCCGTTATGTCAAGTGCGGCGGCTTACAAACGTCAATTTTCGAGCAGATCAGCCGTATTCCAAAGTCCTTGCGGCAGCTCGCCCGCTATCACCGTTTCGCTTATCAGATATTCGTCCTCCGCCGTTATGTCGGTCGAGTGCCCCGGCAGTATCGCGGAAAGTTCCGACTTCACTACCACTTTCAGGCAGTGCCGCGTCTGATTTATCCCCGCCGACTCAAACTCGCTTTTCAGCGAAACGTCCACCGCGCCGACCTGATGCAGCTTTATCCGCACCTCCGCGCCCCGCCCGCTCAGCGCCGTTATCCCGCTAAGCGTTCCCAGTGGCACGCCCATCTCGTTGTCCGCAATGTGTGAAAACTCCTTGTTTATCTGCCGCCGCAGCTTGTTTTCCAGCGCGTTTATCCTGTATGTATCCGCCGTTATCGCAGTAATCTTGCCGTCCTCCGCGTACTCTATCTGCAAATAATCGCCGCTTTCGTCCAGCAGGCAATCGTCCACCGCCTGTGCCACCAGTGCGTTCGCCGTCTGCCGACCCTTGTACTCGCAAATTTCTTTCATGTGCTTTACCATTTGCAGGTAGATCACCGCGCAGATCAGCCCCGCTGCCGCCGCTATGCACAATATCGCGCCCCTCAGCCGCCCGAAACGCCTGTCTTTTCCGTACCGCAATGCCGCCGCCCCCTTTCATTACATAATATCCCTCCGCAGATGAAAGAGTGCAAGTGTACAAAAAAGCGGACAGCTTTCACCGTCCGCTAGAATTTATTTTGTGTAGATCAGACCATTGCCTTAGCCGTTTTCACGATGTTGTCCGCGCAAAGTCCGAACTCTTCGAGCAGCTTTACAGCAGGGCCCGAGTGGCCGAATTCGTCGTTTACGCCGATCTTTACGACCTTAGTCGGGCAGGTCTCAGCCAGCACGTCGCATACTGCCGAGCCGAGTCCGCCGATAACACTGTGCTCCTCGACCGTCAGAACCTTGCGGGTCTTTGCGGCGGTCGCGGTGATGATCTCCTTGTCGATCGGCTTGATGGTGTGGATATTGATGACCTCGGCGGAAACGCCCTCAGCCGCCAGTATCTCAGCCGCCTTGAGCGCCTCAGAAACCATAAGTCCCGTCGCGATTATTGAAATATCGCTGCCCTCGCGCAGCTTTATGCCCTTGCCGAGCTCAAATTTGTAGGTGTCAGCGTCGTTGAAAACGGGCGCTGCGAGTCTGCCGAAGCGCATATAAACGGGGCCCTCGTGCAGGATAGCAGCCTCTACCGCAGCTTTCGCCTCAACGTCGTCCGCGGGGTTTATGATCGTCATGCCCGGGATAGTTCTCATCAGCGCGATGTCCTCGTTGCACTGGTGGGTAGCGCCGTCCTCGCCGACCGAAATGCCCGCGTGGGTAGCACCGATCTTGACGTTCAAATGGGGGTAGCCGATGGAGTTTCTAACGATCTCGAAAGCTCTTCCCGCCGCGAACATCGCGAATGTGGAGGCGAAGGGGATCTTGCCCGTAGCCGCCATGCCTGCCGCAACGCCCATCATGTTAGCCTCAGCTATGCCGCAGTCGAAAAATCTATCGGGAAACTTTTTCTTGAAAATGCCTGTTTTGGTAGCCGCAGCAAGGTCAGCGTCGAGAACGTAAAGGTTTTCGTACTTATCGCCAAGCTCTGCAAGCGCGTTGCCGTAGCTTTCTCTGGTAGCAATCTTTTTTACTTCTGCCATTTTTATCCGTTCCTTTCTTTATGCCTCAAGTGCCGCGAGCGCTGCTTTCAGCTCGCCCATTGCCTGCTCGTACTGCTCGTCGTTAGGCGCAGAGCCGTGCCACGAAACATTATTTTCCATAAACGAAACGCCTTTGCCCTTAACGCTCTTCTGGATTATCGCAACGGGCTGTCCCGAAACGCTCTCCGCTTCGTTGAATGCCGCTTCAATGGAGTCGAAATCGTGCGCGTCCATCTCGATAACGTGCCAGCCAAAAGCTTTAAATTTGTCAACTATCGGGTAGGGGGACATTACGTCCTCGATCTTGCCGTCGATCTGCAGACCGTTGTTGTCAACGATGGCAACGAGGTTGTCGAGCTTGTAGTGCGCCGCGAACATCGCCGCTTCCCAAACCTGACCCTCTTCGATCTCGCCGTCGCCGAGAATGGTGTAGACCTTGTAAGTGTCGGAAGATACCTTAGCCGAAAGCGCCATTCCGCAAGCCGCCGAAATGCCCTGACCGAGCGAGCCGGAAGACATATCCACGCCGGGGATGTGTATGCAGGGGTGGCCCTGAAGCATTGCGCCAATGTGACGCAGGCTCTTCAGCTCCTCTCCAGGGAAAAATCCTCTCTGCGCGAGGGTCGAGTAAAGCGCGGGTGCAGTGTGGCCCTTTGAGAGCACAAGGCGGTCTCTCTGCGGCTCTTCGGGCTTATCGGGGTACACGTTCATCTTCGCGAAATAAAGATAAGTCAGCGTGTCGGCTATCGAAAGCGAGCCGCCCGGGTGACCCGACTTGGCGCTGTGCACGCCCTCGATTATTCCCATTCGCACCTTGCAGGCTGTGATCTCAAGCTGTTTTTTCAAAGTAGCGTCCATGTTTTTACCTCCAAATAACATATTATTTTTCCAGTTTTTCAAATATATAGTCTATTACCACCGCTATAAAATCTTCCTCGCAAGACTGCTCAAAGACTATATCGGCGACCTTTTTCACTTCTTCCGTCGCGTTCGACGGGCATACCGCCACGTCAGCCGCTTGCAGAAGCTCGATGTCGTTATTGTAATCGCCCGCCGCAACGAAAGTGTAGTCCTGCATACCGCAGGCCTTTCGCAGTTCGCCGAGCGCCGTGCCCTTTGAGATTTTCAAAGGCAGTATCTCGTAGTACTCCAAACTCGAGCGCACGAAATCTACTCCGCCGTAGCCCTTTTCCTCGACGAAAGCTATCAGCTTTTTCATCATCTCGGGCTTTGCGGGGTCGGCGGCGAATAGCACCTTGTACCAATCGCTGTCGGGTATCTCGTCAACGCCGCATATCACGGGCGTTACCTTGCAAATTTCGTTGTGGCGCGCCTCCATCGGCGTCATTGCGGGAACGTAAACAGCGTTCGCCGTCAGCACCTCGCAGCCGACCTCGGGGTTCGCGGCGAGTATCTCTTTCACCAGCCCGCGCACGTCCTGCGGCAAAAATACATCGTAGATGTGTTCGCCGCTTTTTATATCGTAGACCATTCCGCCGTTGCACATGATTATCGGGCAGTTGACCTCCACCATGCCGAAATACTGGTTCGCCGCCTGTATGGCTCTGCCCGTCGCGATGGAAAATCTTCCGCCCGCGCGCTCAAAACGCTCCACCGCTTCTAAGCATTTGCGGGTCGGCACTTTGCTTGCGGGCAGGAATGTGCCGTCCATATCGGTTATCAATACGGTTTTGGAAATATCTTCAAACAAATAAGATTCCTCCTATTTTCTGAGGTTTCGCAGCACCGCCTCAAAATATTCGGGCAGCGGGCTGTCAAACTCCATGTACTCCCCGTTCGGGTGGATAAAGCCGATCTTTTTCGCGTGCAAACACTGCCCCTCTATGCCCTTGAATGGCTTGCCGTACACCTCGTCGCCCAGCACGGGGTGACCCGAGTAGGCGCAGTGCACGCGTATCTGGTGCGTTCTGCCAGTTTCCAGCCGAAAACGCATCACCGACCAGCCTTTCAGCCGCTCGATCGTTTCATAATGGGTCACGGCGGGCTTTGAGCAATGCTCCGTCACGCACATTTTTTTTCGATCGTACTTGCTCCTGCCGATCGGCGCGTTTATCGTTCCGCTCTCGGGCGAAAACGCTCCGCAGACCACCGCCATGTACTCGCGCGTAAAGCTGTGCTGCTTTATCTGCTCCGCCAAACAGCGGTGCGCCGCGTCGGTCTTTGCGACCATCAGCAGGCCGCTCGTCATTTTGTCGATACGGTGGACTATACCCGGGCGGATAACGCCGTTTATCGAGGAAAGCCTGCCTTTGCAGTGGTACAGCAGTGCGTTTACGAGTGTGCCATCGGGGTTGCCGGGCGCGGGGTGCACCACCATACCTTTCGGCTTGTTGACCACCAAAAGTTGGTCGTCCTCGTAGACTATCTCTATCGGAATATCCTGCGGCAAAACTTCCAACTCCTGCGGCTCGGGTATCGCCAGCTCTATCTGCTCACCGCCCTTTAATTTCAAGCTTTTCGAGGGATTTTTGCCGTTTACGACAACGCCGCCGCCGCTTATCAGCGCTTCAATTCTCGAGCGCGAAAGTTCGGGCAACTGCATTGCGAGCCACTTGTCTATACGCATACCCGCGGCTTCGTTCGCCGCTTCAAGCGTCAGCTTTTCACTCGCCATCTGCATTATCTCCGCTGTCACTACTGTCCGTTTTTACGGACTGTTCAGCTTTTTTATCCTTTTTTTCGGACTCTTCACTGCATATGATGTAAATGCAGAACAGCACCGCGCCGATTACGACGCAGATGTCTGCAAAGTTAAATATCGGAAAATTTATAAAATCCACCCTAATATAGTCCACGACCTCTTTCAGCCGTATCCTGTCGATAAGGTTGCCGATCCCGCCGCCCAGCACCATCGCCATCGAGATAAGCCCGAGCTTCGAGCCATGTCGATTTTTGTAAATAAAGCCCAGCGCGAACACGATTATAACGAGCGGCATACCGATCAAAAACCATGTTTTGCCTGCCATCATGCTCCACGCCGCGCCTGTGTTGCGTATGTGCGTTAGGCTGAGCACGCCGTGTATCAGCTCTTTTACGTCGCCCAGCGCGAAATTTTGCACTACTGCGTATTTTATGAGCTGGTCTGCCGCCGCGATGATTGCGGCGATGATAAGTGAGATAACTAACATTAAAACTCTTTCCCTGCGGCACGCGCAGTATAGCTAAGGCTTTGCAGATATTCTCCGCAAAGCCCAGATATTACTTGGTGTTTTTACCGAAAAGAAGGTCTGCCGAATCGGGCTTGGGGATTATCGGCTCGAATGAAGCTGTGTTGAGCACCTCGTCGATATGCTTCTGCTCCGCGGTCTTTTCGTCCTCCGCAGGCTCTTCATACTCGTCCTCGTACTCCTCATCGTAGTCGTACTCTTCGTCGTAATCGTCATATTCATCGTCGGTGTATTCGTCGTAGCCCTCTTCATACTCGGCAAGTTCGTCGCTGTCCATCTGCGGAATATCCATGATGAGCGCGAGCTGCTTTGTGTAAAGCTCTGTAAGCTGGGTCTTGAAGTAGGTAACCTGCGCGCGCAGATCGTCCAGCGCCGCCTTTTCGTCGTCGTACTCCTGCTGTATCGCGATGATCTCAGCCTGAGTCGATTCAGTCTGCTGCTGTATCAGCTCGGCGCACTTCGCCTTGTGCTCCTCGATTATTTTTTCGCACTCGGCAGCGCTCTGCTCCGAAAGGCGCACCTGCTCGGTCTTTGCCGACTCGATCATGTCGCGTGCCTTAGCCTTAGCGTCGTTTATGAGCTTGTTCGATTCTTTCTGGGCATAAACCATTGCAGACTTTATCGCTTCTTCGTCCTCGCGGTACTGATTTATCTTCTCAACTAACTTTACAATTTTTTCCTCACTGTCTGCATTAGCGGACTGCAAAGCTGCTATCTCGTCAGCTATCTCCGCTAAAAATGAAGAAACCTCGGCAGGATTGCAGCCGTTTTTCACGGTAGCAAATCTTTTGCTTCTGATCTTTTCGGGTTCCAACATAATAAATGCCTCCTAAATGAATTTTTTTAACTCTATAAAAGTTCTTTCCTTTTTCGTACTTCCGCCAATTTTGCTAAATATATACTTTCCGTGACCGCGCACCGAAAAGCCGTCGCCCTCGCTAAGCTTTTTTGCGCCGTCGGTCAGCGGCACGCCTTTCACGCTCACCGCTCCCGCCGATATTAGCTGCTCCGCTTTCGTCCGCGAACATCTGGCCGCCAGCGCGACTATGCAGTCCGCCCGCAGCGACGACACCGTGCCCGTTATCTCAGAAAATCTCTGCTCGGGCAGGCTCTCTTCGTCAAAGCCTTCGCTTATCTGCACGCCCGTCCTGCCGATCTTTGCGATGGTGCGCATAGCTTCGCCCGCGGCTGTATCCAGCAGGAAAACAGTCGTGCTGCCCTCGTTCACCAGTATATCGCCGACAGTTTCGCGCGCAACGTTCATCGACATCAGCGCACCCAGAAAATCGCGGTGGGTAAGATTTTCACGTTTGCTGTATGTAAATGTAAGCGCCTTTATAGGGAAATCCTCCGTCTGCGGCTGCGAATATTCGCCGAAAATGCCCAGCACCTTGCGGTCTGCGCCCTCGTATCCGCCAAAAAATGCGTAGTTTTCATGCTGCTGCGAAGCCAGCACCTTTCGCGCCAGCTCCTGCATGCCCTCACCGAGAAAAAACGTGTATGAATCGCGGTATCTCTCCTGCGCGGCGCGCACTTTATCGGCTACCGAGTTTGCGAATATCCTGTCCTCGTCGGAAATATCCCCCAAAAACGCAAGCGTTTTTTTCATCAGAAATTGTAACCGTTATTCTCCAGCTCGCTTACCAGGTCAACGCCCGAGAAGTTTACGGTCGCGGGCATGATAGCATAGGTCTTCTGCGCCATCATCTTGATCTCGTCATCGTTAGCATAAGCTACGCCCGAAAGAAAATCAAGTATTCTGGTAGCGTCCTCCTGTTTTACCATTTCAAGGTTGAGGATAACGGTCTTACCTGCGTTCAGGTCGTCGCCGATGGCGTTTACATCTCTGTAATTGTTAGGTCTTGCAAGTACCAGATCAAATGATGACTGTTCGGTAGTAGACATTTCAACTTCCTTCTCTCTCTTATTATTGTAATTTTGTCTTGTATTGGTATTTCTTTCCGAGCTTGTCTGTCTGCTCTGTCTGTTATTGGCAGACTGGTGCTGCTGTCTGGGCGCGGTGCGCTGGGCGCTCGCTCTCTCAGGCTGCGGCTCCGGCTCGGGTCTTACAGGCTCTTCGTAGCGTATATCCTCGGGTCTGGGCTCAGCGCGGTACTCGGGTCTTTCGGCGCGCGGCGCAGACGGAGGATTTC
>DBEZOM010000145.1:0-3271 GCA_048252855.1 Ruminococcus sp. | reverse complement strand
ATTATTTGTCAAGAGGTACAGCCAATTTATATACAAAAATTCACGCCGCCTGCTATCAAACAGACGGCGTGAAATATTATCAGCTATATCAAGCGTTCAGCCGAAAACTCAGCTTACTTGCTCCACTTCCAGTCGCGTACTTCGGGCAGATCCTGTCCGTACTCGCTGATGTACTGCTTGTGAGCTACCAGCGTGTCCATCATCTTCTGATAGAGGTACGAACCCTTGTTGCCCAGCTCAGGCAGAGCCTTTATCATGTCGAGAACGAGGTGGAATCTGTCGATCTCGTTCTGTACTCTCATGTCGAACGGAGTGGTGATAGTTCCCTCTTCGTTGTAGCCGCAAACAAAGAGATTGCGGTTCTCGCGGTGATACAGCAGTTCGTGTATCAGCGTGGGATAGCCGTGGAACGCGAAGATTATCGGCTTGTCCTTTGTGAACAGCGCGTTGAAATCAGCGTCGCTCAGACCGTGCGGGTGAGCGCTCTGCGGCTGGAGCTTAAAGAGGTCTACTACATTTATAAATCTGATCTTTACCTGCGGCAGGTGCTCGCGCATGATGGTAACGGCTGCCAGGCACTCCAGAGTAGGAGTATCGCCGCAGCAGGCGAGTACAACGTCAGGCTCTTCGCCCTGGTCGTTGGAAGCCCACTCCCATATGCCTATACCCTGTGTGCAGTGCTTTACAGCCTGCTCCATGGTCAGCCACTGGGGACGGGGGTGCTTAGAAGTTACCATTACGTTTACATAGTTCTTAGAACGTATGCAGTGGTCGAAGCAGGAAAGCAGGCAGTTGGTATCAGGCGGCAGGTACATTCTTACAACGTCTGCCTTCTTGTTGGCAACGTGGTCGAGGAAGCCGGGGTCCTGATGAGTAAAGCCGTTGTGGTCCTGCTGCCATACGTTCGAGGAAAGTATGTAGTTGAGCGAAGCGATCTTCTGACGCCAAGGCAGCTCGGAAGTTACTTTGAGCCACTTAGCGTGCTGCGAGAACATAGAGTCTACTATTCTGATGAATGCTTCGTAGCTTGCAAAGAATCCGTGGCGGCCTGTGAGCAGGTAGCCCTCGAGCCAGCCCTCGCACATATGCTCGGAAAGCATAGAGTCCATAACTCTTCCGTCGTTAGCGAGGAATTCGTCGCTGTCGTAAGCTTCGGCGTTCCAATCGCGGTTAGTCTCCTCAAAAACCTTGCCCAGTCTGTTGGACATAGTTTCGTCAGGTCCGAATATACGGAAGTTTCTCTGTTCCTTATTGAGCTTGAAGATGTCGCGTACAAATCCGCCCAGCTCTATCATATCCTGCGCTTCAACGCTGCCGGGAACGGGAACGTCTATCGCGTAGTTCTTGAAGTCGGGAAGTCTGAGGTCGCGCAGCAGCTTGCCGCCGTTCGCGTGGGGGTTAGCGCCCATTCTGTGGTCGCCGATGGGGGCCAGCTCTTCCAGCTCGGGGATAAGTCTGCCGTTTTCGTCAAACAGCTCTTCGGGCTTGTAGCTCTTGAGCCATTTTTCCAGCAGCTCGAGGTGCTCAGGCTGTTCCATGGTGATGGGCACCTGATGTGCGCGGAAGCTGTTTTCTATCTGCTTGCCGTCTACCACCTTGGGGCCTGTCCAGCCCTTAGGAGAACGGAACACGATCATAGGCCACATAGGTCTTTCCTTAACGCCGTCCTCGCGCGCAGCCTTCTGTATAGCCTTGATCTCTTCGATTACGGTATCGAGAGTTTCAGCCATCAGCTTGTGCATGGTCTTGGGGTCGTCGCCCTCTACGAAATAAGGCTTCCAGCCGCAGCCCTCGAAGAATTTCCGGATCTCGTCATGCGAGATTCTCGAGAAGATGGTGGGGTTGGAGATCTTGTAGCCGTTGAGGTGGAGTATAGGCAGAACAGCGCCGTCGGTGGCGGGGTTCAGGAATTTGTTGGAGTGCCATGCGGTAGCGAGAGGGCCTGTTTCAGCCTCGCCGTCGCCCACTACGCAGGTGGTTATCATTCCGGGGTTATCGAAAACCGAGCCGAAAGCGTGCGCCAGCGAATAGCCGAGCTCGCCGCCCTCATTGATAGAGCCGGGAGTTTCAGGCGCAACGTGAGAAGAAATTCCGCCCGGGAAAGAGAACTGCTTGAAAAGCTTCTTCATACCCTCTACATCGCGGGAGATGTTGGGGTAAACTTCGGAGTAAGAACCTTCGAGGTAGGTGTTAGCCACCATGAAGTTTCCTCCGTGACCGGGGCCGGAGATGTAGATCATATCGAGATCGTACTTCTTGATAACTCTGTTGAGGTGAACGTAGATAAAGTTCTGTCCCGGAACAGTGCCCCAGTGGCCGACGATCTTTTTCTTGATGTGGTCAGCGGTGAGCGGTTCGCGGAGCAGGGGGTTATCCAGCAGGTAAAGCTGACCTGCGGAAAGGTAGTTTGCAGCGCGCCAGTAGGCGTCCATTTTCTCCAGAAGTTCAGGAGAAATATTGCAAGTATCTGACATAAAAGCCCTCCATTACATAGAAATTGAAAGCGGTAAACGTTTTCATATATCATCATTATATCACAATAATCGCGCCGTTTCAAGAAAAGAATTTGAAAATAACCGATAATTTTATACTGTATGCTGTATTTTTCATGCGGTATGTGGATATTTATATGATGTAAATAAGAAAACGGCGAGCATTTCAAAGTGCCCGCCGCTCAAAAGATCTTTTCTTTAGTTATTTGCCGTATCGTTATTGTTTACGTTCGGCGTCTGCTGTGCATTCTGAACAGGCTGACCCTGATTTTGCTGTGCATATGGGTTTGGCTGCATATTGTAGGGATTGGGCTGTCCGTTATTGACAAACTGTCCGTTGCCGTTGTCATTGTTCTTGCGGCTAACAAAAATAGCCACAACATTGACTACTGCAAGGATAAGGCAAAGCGTAGACCATATGTAAAGGTCACTGTAACTTCCCGCAGTTGCATAGCCGACCAGTGCCGCTAGTACAAACAGTATCACGCTTGCGATATGAGCGCCCTTGCTCTTCTTTTTGCTGTTTGCGATCATAACTATACCGCCCGCAAGCATCATGATAGAAAGGAAAGCTCCGCCGGAGCCGCCCGACTCATTGTTATCCTCTAAAGCATTTGAAACGCCCGCCGCACACGACTGAAGCATTACCAAGCACGAAAGGACAATAGAAATTATACCTAAAACAAGCTTTGTAGTTTTCATATATACACCCCCTTTGGTTTTAATGACTATCAACTTCAAGAAATAGCCTTATATCTTTTATACACCAAATTGTTTAT
>DBEZOM010000144.1:0-2818 GCA_048252855.1 Ruminococcus sp. | reverse complement strand
AAAAAAGGCTTTTGCTGTAAGAAAGGTCACAGGTTCGATACCGCCGCGCAGGGCTATGTAAACCTGCTCACCTCATCTCACCGCAACCCCAAAACTGCGGGGGATAACGCTATGATGGTAAAGGCGCGCACCGATTTTCTCTCGCGCGGGTATTATGAAAAGCTCGCGAACTCCGCCGCCGATGTGCTGGCGGATATTGTCGGCGATAAGCCGGCTGCCGTTATCGACAGCGGCTGCGGCGAAGGGTATTACACCAATATCTACGCCCGCCGCCTGCCGCAGGCTCAGCTCTACGGCGTGGATATTTCCAAAAACGCCGTAAAGCACGGCGCTTCTCAGGCGAAGCTGCTGGGGCTTGAAAACGTCCATTACGCCGCCGCTTCCGGCTTTGAGCTGCCTTTTCCCGACCGCTGCGCCGACGCGCTGATATGCACTTTCGCGCCCGTTTCCAATGATGAATACGCGCGCGTGCTCAAAAAGGGCGGCAGACTCGTAATAGTCTGCCCCTCGCCGATACACCTTTTCGGCATGAAGTCGGTGCTCTACGAAAAGCCTTACCTCAATAAGCCGAACGAGTACGGGCTGAAAAGCTTTGCGCCCTGCGGTTCGCAGCGTATAGAGTACAACATCACGCTCGAGAGCAGCGCCGATATAATGAACCTCTTCGCCATGACGCCGTACTATTACAAGACCCCCGCCGAGGGCAGGGAACGCCTCAGCGCTCTGCAAACGCTGGATACCGAGTGCGGCTTTGATATTCTGATATTCCGAAAAAAGTAATGGAGGAAAATTTTTATGAATAAAGACTTGTTTTGTAAGGGCTATACCTGGGGCTTTTTCTCGGGCAGCGGCGCTTTTCAGACCTCCGAAGCCGAGCGCTCGATGGAGCTTCTCGCCGCTAACGGTCTGAACTGGATATGCATACCCGTCAACTGTTTTCAGGAGAGCTACTATTCGCTCAATGTGTTCTCGCTTTTCGGCAGAACGCAGACCGACGACGACGTTATCTTCGCGATAAAGAAAGCAAAATCCCTCGGGCTGAAAGTCTGCTTGAAGCCTATGGTCGATTGCCTTGACCGCTCGTGGCGCGCGCGTATAGATTTCCCACCAGAAAATCCTACTTACTGGGAACACTGGTTCGCGGGCTATACCCGCTTTATGCTCCATTACGCCGAGATAGCCGAGCGCACCGGTTGTGAAATGCTCTGCACCGGCTGCGAGATGGCTGGTATGGATAAGCAGTCGGAGTACTGCAAAAAGCTCATCGCCGACGTTCGCGAGGTCTACAGCGGTATAGTTATGCACAATATAAATCACGGCGATGAATTTCGCTTCGATTGGCTCTCGGCCGTTGACGTTATCGGCGTTTCGGCGTACTACCCCTGCACTTCCGAGAGCGAAACGGGCCTTGCGCATATGAAAGAGGTTTGGCGCGGCGTTGCCGATAAGCTTGAAGAAATGCACCGCCGTTACGACCGCCCGATAATGTTCGCCGAGATAGGTGTGCGCAACGAGAGCGGCTGTACCCGCTATCCATGGGATTTCAAATACCGCCCCGAAGCCGTGCTCGATGAGCAGGAACAGGCTGATTTCTACGAAGCTGCCATCTCAGAGTCTATAGACCGCGAATGGTTCTGCGGATACTTCTGGTGGGATTGGAAAGCTATCCTCCCGCCGATAGAAAAGGCTAATGAAAACCGCGATTTCACCGTTTACGGCAAGCTCGCCGAGCAAACGCTGAAAAAGTGGTACACTGATGAAAAATATTGCTGATAAAGCGCAAAAGACCGCCGAGGTTTGTTTCCCCTCGACGGTCTTTCTTATTCAGTAATTATTTTGTCTTGCAGGTCTTAGTGTCGCTCGCTTCGCCCGTGTAGGTCTTGCCGCCCGCTTTGCGGTAAGCCTTGACCTTGTACTTGTAAGCCGTGCCCGAGTCAAGCCCCTTGTCGGTGAAAGTGGTGGTCGAGCCGCTCTTTACGGTGCTTATCTTCACCCACTTCTTGCTGGCCGAGTCGTAGCGGTAAACGCGGTATCCCTGCGCTCCCTTTACGGTTTTCCAGCTAATGCCGATAGAGTTGCTTGCAGAGGTGTACGCCGACTTCATAGTTACCTTTTCGGGAAGCGTAGAAAGAGTTACCGTGTCCGAAGCCTTGCCGTAGTAAAGCTTTCCGTTGTAACGTACATACGCCTTTACTTTATACTTGTATGTAGTGCCTGATTTCACATTATAATCAAAATAGCCGCTCAAATAACTTTCAACTGTTGAGATCTTCTCCCACTTCTTATTTGAAGTGTTGTACCGATAAACTGCGTATCCCGAAGCATTCGATACTTTGTCCCATTCGACATTTGCGCCGTTTATATATGTGTATCCTACTTTTGCCTTCACCTTTTTAGGAGTAGAAATACTGCCGTCTAAAAGCGAATAATTTACATCGAAACGCAAAGCGTATTTTTCGGCTTCCGTATTCTTGTAGCATTTAAGAGTGAAGTTCTTTACGGTTTCAGAGCCGGGGCCGCCTGCGCCAAGGATATTCACGTCAGCGCTGCTCTGGCTGTATTTGTTCATCTCAGCCCTGCCTATCGCATTGTCGCCGATGCTCTTTACAGATTTCGGTACCGTAACAGTCTTGACTTTTGGAATATTGTAGAAAGTCATTACTCCGATGTCCTTAACGCCGTTTGCAATAGTTATTTTGGTAACATTATCGCACTCGAAAAATGCAAAGTCACCGATGTGCTTTACATTTTTAGGTATATTTATTCCCGTGATCTTCTTGTTAGAAGAAAATGCATTGCCGGTTATAGTGTCTACACT